>VXOP01000119.1 GCA_009839975.1 Candidatus Poribacteria bacterium | reverse complement strand
CATTGACACCTATCTACCCAATAACGCGCTGAGAGCTTTGTTCCTTTATGTAGTGATTCATTATCTGCTATCTCTGCAAATATACCCGCAGCTGTCCCGTAATATTTTTGATAGAAATAACTCATTCCTAACAACCATTGAGTCCTAAATAACAGTTCAGGATGAATCGCTTGGTCATCCGTAACTTGATTGAGTTCCAAGACCTTGTTCAGATATTGTATACTTAAATCCCATGACCTTTCTTTATACAGTAACTCAGCAATAAGATAATATGCTAACCACTCTTCAGGTTCTTCATCAATTATCTGATGAAGCAGTGCCATCTTAGTAGCACTTCCTACCTGCCCGTCCGAACTGACAGAAAGTAGGACATCCCTTAACAGGTCTTGTGTTTCTTGGGTGTAGCGACTGTTCAATGACGCAATGCGAGATAATATCCTGCGTAGGGTCGAATCTCTTGGGGCATAAGATGTAGCATCTTCATATAGAATCAGTGCTTCGTTTACATTGTCATTCAACCATTTTATATCTCCCAACAGTAATGAAACTTCGGCTTTATAGGATGAATCCTGTCTTTCCATAAGCTGTCTTGAGTATGATTCCGAGAGATCATAATCTTTCGCTTGAAATGTACTATACATCAGTCCTCGCAATGTCAGTGGATTGTCAGGTTCATGGGATAGCATTGACTTAAATGTTGTAACAGCAGCATTGTAATCCTTTCTGTAATATGCGTTCCATGCTTTTTCGCGTAATGAAGCCATCTCGTGTGCACACACCTGTTCAAATATGCCGCCACGTCTCAGCCGCCGTTCTGCATAACTCTTTTCTTTCTCTGTCAAGAGGACTGTATCTGATAAGTGATTTACCCATTCTTGCTCTAATTCGGCTAAATCCTTCCCATATACCTTAGTTAAATTCCCAGTTGGAAAGGCATCCTTTAACATGTCGATACCGTATTCATCAACAAGAAAACGTATGAATGACCCGGCAAGTAGGTAGCTTCGTGATCCTGCATGTCTCCAAAACCCTAACCCGATTACACTGGATAGAGATGGCGCGACGTTGAGTTCACGCATCGCTTTTGCCCATTGGTGAACTGTGAGTTTTCCTTCATCCCAATCTGCTGCAACCGCAATACCCTCGTGAATACCTACTTTTAGACTTACTTTCCAGGGGGACCAATCGGCTGTGAAGACATGTGCAAGTTCATGCTTTAAGACAGGATGTGGGAAACCTTGCACATGTAAATGAAATCCGTACCCAAACGGGTCTTCAACATAAGTATTTCCAGCACCTATTAACCGTTTCTTCTGTTCAGGTGAAGAATACAAATAGGCTCGAACTTTTCTTGAAATGTTAGACTGCATGTATACAGACAACTGTGAATACTGAAACTCACAATCATCAGCGAATAGGTCTATATCTTCTTCAAGGTCTTGTGAATAGTATATCTTAAAATGCTCGGTTTCTCTAAATCCACCCAATGCTTGTTCTATATCGCTTCGTGAAGGACGGATGCCTATTTTCCCAGCGAATACTTCAAAGGAAACAATAGAAATGAATAAGAGATACACGACAGCAATGTTCCAAACTGATTTCCTATATTTCAGAACGTTCAGTTTTCTCCAATTGAGTTTTGGTGTAAAACCGGTCCCTCTCCCAATTTCACACGTCATGATGGAGACGGATGTAAACAAAAGTGCTAATACTAACGTTTCAGTTCTTGAAAATAGCAACACATCTGTAATGGAGATGACAAAATCATAAATCGGACCTGGGAAATAACCGAGAATTGGATGGTATGCAAATACTGGTGGGTGAAATATCAGATTAGTGATAACAGGAATTAACGACAATAACAGAACACATACGTAAGAGAGATAAGAGAACCATCTTTTCTCTATCAATAGACCGAAAAAAACACCCGCAGCTGTTACCGCTAAACAACTTAACACGGGTAAAATAAGATAGAAAAGAAGACCTTCACTGTAATCACAGTTTTTTACTCGCAACGAGTTTAGCAGTATGATCACTAAGGGGACAATTAGGAGAATAACATTTGCAAATAGCGAACGGATGAGACAATCAAAAACGACTCGTTTCGGTGAACCCGACATTAATTCCGGTTTTTTCTTCAGTACCTGAATTTCAGTTATCGCAACATGTGCTGCAGCAAATGAAATACATAAGGTAACGATAGCACAGAACTCATATCCCAGGATATTGAACAAGGGAATTGTCGTAAGAACGCATGATACACAGACAAAACCAGCAAACCAAAGCCAGTATGAAACAGTTTTAAAAATCATATTTGATAATTAAGGAGTAATCCAGATGAAAAATATTTACAGAATCTCATTAACCCTATTTCTACTTTCATTCGCAATTTTCCTGCACGGTTGCGAAGAATCGAGGTCTGGCGGTAGCGGCACCATTGACCTTGCTCGCGGTGAACCAAAAATTGCTGATTCAGTTCTCGCAATATCAGTCTTTGAGGATAGACCAGAAGGTATTACAGATACATTCGATCCGGAACTGGATAAACAGGTCTATATCTGGATGCTATGGGAAAACATTGATAAAACCCATAATGTTAGGGTTGATTGGTATTCTCCAGATCAGGATGAGGATGATGCACCGTTTTGGAGTGAAGAAAGACGTATCACCTCAACTACGGGTGAAAAAATAACATGGTTCTATATTGATGCACCAGAAGGAGGACTAAGTCTCAATCGATTTGTCTTAGGCTATTGGACTGTGGAAGTCTTCCTTGATGATCTCTTTGAACGTAGTCATTTTTTCTATATGGAATAATACCAGAATAACGCGATTCTTAGCGGTAGGTGCGATTTCCTAATCGCACCGATCTTCAATAAAACAAGATATATCCTGTTAATTTGATATAATACGCAATCACTTTATACTATCGCAGTTCTTCACCAACAATTAGATGATATGCCTCGCGATATTTCTCACTCGTCTTTTCAATTACAGTATCAGGTAATTCTGGTGCAGGGGGTTGCTTATTCCATCCAATTTCTGACAGGTAATCTCTAACGAATTGTTTGTCAAAGCTCTGTTGGGATCTACCCGGTTCATATTGGTCTGCTGGCCAAAATCGCGAAGAATCTGGCGTAAACACTTCATCAATGAGAATTACCTTGCCATCCCGCTGACCAAATTCAAATTTTGTATCACAAAGAATGATGCCGGATTGTTCAGCATGCTGGCTCGCTTTATTGAACAGCGCAAAACTGATTTCTATCAAATTGTCAGTCAACTCTGATCCAATCTGCTCACGCATTTCATCAATAGTAATGGGTTCATCATGTTCTCCCTGTTCTGCTTTTGTTGTCGGTGTAAAAAGCAGTTCAGGTAACCTTTCTGATTCCCTTAAGCCTGCTGGCAGTTTCTGTCCACAGATCTCGCCAGTTTTCTGATATGAGGACCACCCAGAACCCGCAAGATAACCTCGAACAACACATTCTACATCAACTCTTTCCGCCTTCTTAACGAGCATAGACCGTCCAGCTAACATGTCAACATCTGGTTGTAAAGCATCTGGATAACCATCAACTTGTGTCGTGATAACATGATTCTCAACCACTGATTCAGTATATTCAAACCAGAATTCAGAAAGACCGGTCAATACTTTACCTTTATCCGGTATGCCATTTGGCAGGACGACATCAAAAGCAGAAATACGATCAGTAGAGATGATCAGAAATTCATCGCCAAGATCATATAGATCACGAACTTTTCCGTTATGTGAAGGCGTTAAGTTGGTTAATTTTGTTGAAGTGATTACATTGTTTGACATAAAACGCTCCTAATGATTTTTTATAAGTCTTTGAAGTAAAATTGCTGTCTTATTTTCCTTATTGAGTCTCAATACATGTTCAATTTCTTGATTCGCTTTCTGAATATCTCCGAGATAAAAGTAACAACATGCTTTTAACGTATAGAGATCTGATTCAGCATTATAGTCGTGTCTATATAGATACTGTTTCTCACCTTGCAGCGCATTATCAATTGCTAATAATGCAGACTCAAAATCAGTTTTGTCCTTTTGCCTTAAATATAGCACATTTGCAAGTCCAACCCAGGCATCGCCGTTTGAAGCATCAAGTCTGATAGCAGTTTGAAAAGCCTCTTGAGCAAGCGATAAAGGCAGTCCAAGACTTAAATTACTCCATCCAACACCGTTATGTGCATCTGCTAACTCAGGGTTGGCATTCAAGGCACGTTCAAAGTTGAGTATTGCTTGTGTGAAATCACCTGAATCATAAGCATTCCATCCTTGCATAATATGGTTGGATGGGGTAGATACTTCAACGTTGGTATCGTTAGAACAACTTATGTGAAGTAGTGATGCAACAATGATAAGAAAGAGGGTTGGAATTGAGCAAATTGCATTTTTCATGGATATTATAGTAAAGTTAATAATTGATGCGGCATTTACGTATTTATAAAGATCACCCCGCGTAGGGGCGAGGTCTCCTCGCCCGTTGTAGAGTGTATCATTAATTCTGAAGTCCATTATATATTATTCAGATTTCAGTGATGATAATAAAGGCAATCTGAGCGAAAAGAAGACTGCTATTGCATTAGCAATTATACCAAAACCAAATATCAAAAACAATGTAATTATCAATGAACCCCACGGAAGCGAGGGGGAACTATCTTGGGAAAAAATTGCACCCAAAAGACCGGCTATAACACCGATGAACATGCCAATGAACAATAGAAAACTGCTTTCAAGGAATAACATCCGAGATAGGAGTTCTCGTTTAAAACCGATCGCTCGTAACGTGGCTAATTCACCCCTACGTTCCATAATGTTCCTGACAAGTACTAACGCAAGTCCAAAAGTACCTAATAGTACACCCAATCCTCCAAGACTTTGAAATGTAGCGATGTATGTATTCTGCACAGAACGAAAATTTGCCAGCCGCTGTGATGCAGAGGTGACATCAAATCCATAATCCTCCAGCGTTTTTTCCAGTATTTGTGATGTCTTCTCCTGCAAATAAGCAGGTGTTTTGATGAGGAAAAACTGATAACCATCCTGACTTGGAAAAGCCTTCTTAAAATCCGATTCTGAGATGATTAACTGACTCTGAAACAGACTATTGCTTATTGTATCAAGCCTTAGACGTAAGTCTTTCCCAGCTTCATCTTGAATTACAAAGTCGTCTTTTGGGTTGTGGTGTAGTATCCAAC
>VXOP01000422.1 GCA_009839975.1 Candidatus Poribacteria bacterium | reverse complement strand
GTTTTGATCCTGTCACGAATGGACACGCGGACCTGATTGACAGAGTCTGTAAACTTGATGTTTTTGATCAACTTGTTGTCGTTATCGGTGTGAATCCTGCCAAACCGGAACGTTTCACGCTTGAGGAACGTATCCAGATGCTTGAAGAGGTAGTCAAACCTTATCCAAAAGCTACGATTGATGGGTATGCGGGATTGACTGTGCATTATGCACAAGCGTGCGGTGCGTGTTCAATTATCCGTGGGTTACGCGAAATTACCGACTTTGAATGGGAATTCAAGATGGCACGGATGAATCAACAGATCGCACCGGAGATTGATACGCTCTTTATGGTCGCAAATACACAATACGCACATATCAGTTCAACGCTCGTAATGGAGGTTGTGGAGATGGGACAAGGAAGGGTTAGTGAGAATAAGCTGCTGGAGATGGTGCCGCCGATTGTTGTTGAACACATCAAGAAGAAGTTTCAGGTGTCGTAAGTTGTGCGGGATATAAACTGAACTTGATAGTGTGAACTATTAGAATCGGTTATCTAAACTTATGCTCAGATTGAATCCGGGTGAATTGACACCTGATCCGTGTACACGATACCGGCGATCTAATAGGTTTTCAAGTGTTAACGTTAGACGTGAATAACCGAATAGTTTGACTCCACCTTGCACGTTAAGTGTCCACCATGCGGGTGTGCCTGCATCAACTGCATTCCCATTATCATCAAATTCGACTTCTGCGGGATCCCGTGTTTTTCCTTGTATCCGTGGATCGCGTATGTCACTACGATTTAGTCTTCTCTGTTCGGCAGCACCGCGTACAAATAGGGTCCCCCAATAGTTTGTATTGACTGGTTCCCACTGAATACCGAGGACTCCGTTTAATGGCGGTTCTCTCCGCGTGCGTGCTTCCCATGGCTTCTCTGGGTCTGGTTCTACACCGTTAATCAATAGCACTTCACCACGCATGAATGCAGCATTACCAAAGATAGAGAAAGTAGAATCAATTGGTACTAAACCTGCTATTTCCACCCCCTGAAATTGTGCTTCGTCAACGTTGTCAAAGACAAGAACATCAATACCGTCATATTCTTTAATTAGGTCTTGGTGGAGTTGGGGTATTTCACTCTCTGCGTATACCTCTTGAACAGTTCTGCGTGCGACTAAGCCGTTGACTCTGCTGTGGAACAGTGTGAGTGTTCCGCGAAAGTCGGAATGGTCTACTTTGAATCCACCTTCAACTGTCCACGAAGTTTCAGGATCAAGATCGGGACTCGGTGCGGTAACACCTTCATTGGTGACTTCTACTGCCGTTGTATCATTGAGTGAAGGTGCGCGAAATGCAGTAGCGATATTACTTACAAAGTTCACCGAATTTGTCAGACCGATAACTACCCCGGCACTTCCGGTCAAGCTGCTGTCAAGTTCATTAAATACGTCAAAATCTTTAGCACGGATGGAAAGGTCGGCATTGGTTTGATATAACGTTGCCCGTCCTCCGAGTGTCAGCTCAACTTTATCGTGAATCGTTATTTCATCTTGTAGATATAGACTTGCATCCCAAAACTGAGAACCGTCAATGAAACGTGCCAGGTTGCCGTTGATAGTTTCTCTCCCTTCGGCATCTATTCTTACGGTTTGACTTTGCAATGTATCAAAATAGAATTCACCACCTCCGACAATCCGTTGCTTCGGCAAAACAGAACTGACAACTTGTGCGCTTAACCCGATAGTATTGACTGTATCGTTTCTGTGTCTGCGGGAATCCGCATCACGTTGAACTTCATTGCGTCCCTCTTCCTGTCTGTGAAAAGAGGCAGTTACGCGATACTGATCTATGGTATGACTTTCAGGATTTGCAAGATAGGTAGCATAAACGAGGTCGCGATTTTGCGGTTCAAAGTAGAATTCGTCAAACTCTTGGGGTGCTATCTTATCATAGCGAGGCGTCTGTGGTTGTCTCCACATCTGGTATGCGATGTTTACCTTGCTTGTATCGTTGAGTTGGTAGGCGATTTTTGCATCTGCATCATACGCATGCCAGTTCAATGGACCTTCGTCGTCAATGAGCCATACGTCTGGGATATTCTTTTTTGATACCTCTCGGATATCGTCATAGTTATAGAGTTGCACGTTATTCGGCATTTCACTCACGATTTCATACTTGCGATTTTTGTAATGGAGGTCATATCCCCTGCCAGAGTTTATGTCTCCGTAGTATCGCAGCCCTCCCCCGATGCTGAATCCGAATTGTCCTCGGCTTCCTGTCACTGCAACTCTTCCGAGTCGTTCTTGTGTTGCTGTTGAATAGCGAGCGAGGACTCGCGGCTGTATCGTCAAAGAGTTTTGTGAAGCATCAAGTGGAATATCTTTCGTAAAGAAGTTAACAACACCGCCCATCGCGCCGCTTCCGTACAAGACAGAACTTGATCCGAGTAGTACCTCTGCTCTTTCTATCATTTCTGGTGCGATAGTTGCAGTGTATTGATTCGGTCCTGAGCGAAATGTTGCGTTATTGAGTCGTACCCAATCGATTTGTATCACTGTCTGATAGCCTGTTAGGCTTCGGAGCATTGGGGAGCCTTGTCCGACTGTCGTCTCCTGTGCGATTACACCGACGACATCTTGGAGCAGATTAGATGCATGTTCTGCGTTGATTCTCTCAAACTGTTTTTTATTAAGAACAGTAATTGCGTTTGGCGTTTTATAAGGAGATTTTACGGTGCGTGTGGCAGTCACTGTAATTTCTGGTAGTTGCACGATTTCATCGTCACTCCCTACTTCACTGTCGGTATGACTGTCCGCGTAGACTTGCGGAATCCAACTTAGCATACAACCCAAACTTATTACGAAACAAAGATAAAGTGCTTTTTGCATTCTAATATTCCCCATTGTTTCTTACTTCAAGGTCTATTCTGCATTTCCAATATCGTCTTTATGAGTCTATAAGTGCAAATTATATGCCAACAAAATATGTAAAATAATGGTGATTTCATACTTTTACTGTCATAATTTGGTCAACATTGTTCAGTTATTGGACAGTTGAAAATCGTTAGACCATCTTTCAAAAAAAAAAAAAAATGGATTTTTGGAATAGAGTAGGTTAAAATTTGTAATAACTTAGGAGGTGTAATAATGTTTAAGAAAAGTGATGCTCCACTTCTGGTCGAACTAAACGAAAATCTCAGAACACTATTCAACGAGTTATGTTCTGTTGAAAATAATCAAGTTGTGTTTAGGGATGAATCGTGGATAGATGTTATTGATTTAAAGATTAAGGACTTAGCACATCTGATAATGACGAAAATTATAGATCAATACAATCCTTCTCCTTCAGTTTTACTTACAACACTGCGTGAGAAATGGATACCTTCTATAATGCCTGATCTGGAACTTTCAGGGATCAAGAACGTCATAATTGATATAGCAAAAGTGTTTATTTGGAATGCTGAGAGTGGACTTGCTTATGGTCTAAAGATAGTTGATATATCCATAGGATCGAACGTTCTGTCAGATGACGATTTTAAGTATGCTGCTCAACGAGCCGATTACTCCAAAAAATTAGCTGAGTTTTCCAGAGCATTTGTTGAAGATGAAGATGTCAAGGATAGTTCTTGGAACAAACACTATGCAGCGTGGCATTTATCATACGCATCATTTTGTGCTGATCATGCCTATAAGCATCTACACTTTTCTACAGATTCGCAGCCAGTTATTATGGAAGCTGCATTCGCCGCTGAATATGCTGCAGATGTTGCTTCAAATGTAGCGGACGCTGAGAAATTGGATGTTAGAGATCAATTGAAGGATGTTAGGGATATAGCTGGACGTATTGGAATTCTGGCAATTGGCCTTGGAAGTTCTACGAATGAGTAGTCGTTAAAACTGCTCTTATCTAATAAAACTCACGAATCCAACTCTCAATTTCTGCTATGAGTTCATCATCGCCTGACAACTCTGCCAGTTTTAATGCGGTTTGTAAATCCCGTTTTTCTTCCCAAACACGACCAAGGATACCCTTTGCCTTTGCTCTGTAGAAATAAGTGTCAGCATCATCTGGCTCGAGGCGTATCGCCTCATCATAATCCATGATAGCTGCTTCATATCTTTTCAGAGGAAATGCCTTTATTTGCCCACGAAAGACATAATATGGCGCGTAGTCTGGCACCAAATGGATCGCCTTGTCAAAGTCAATAATGGCAGCGAAATATTCTTCCAAATTACGTTTTGCAAGTCCGCGGAGGCTATAGAAACGAGCATAATAAGGGTCTAGGCGGATTGCCTCATCAAAATCTGAAATAGCTGCACGATATTGATCCATATCAATCTTTGCCGATCCGCGATAATAGTATGCTATAGCATTATCAGGTTCTAGGCGAAGTGCTGTATCGTAATCAGAGATAGCAGCGAAGTAATCTCCATTTCCGACTTTTGCTCTTCCGCGCTGGACGTAGGCTAATGCATAATTTGGATTTAAGCGTATTGCTTTATCAAAATCCGAAATAGATGCAACGTATTGACTCATGTCATACTTTGCCATCCCTCTACCAAAGTACGCTATAGAATAATCTGGTTTTAGTCGGAGTGCCTCATCAAAGTCAGCGATAGCAGCGAAATATTCTCTGATTGCCGACTTTACCATTCCTCGTCTGTATAAGGGTATATAAGAATGTTGATAATCTGGTTTTAGTCGGAGTGCCTCATCAAAGTCAGAAATCGCCGTCTCATACTGTCCAAGGAGATACTTTGCAGTGCCGCGCTGACTGTAAACTACGTGTGCTATAGGGCTAGCAGGACTTAGTGCAAGTGCTTTATCATAGTAAACAACAGCAGCTTCGTATTCCTCTTGATCAAGCATAGTATCTCCTTGATTCGCTTGTTCAAGCATAGCATTTTCTTGATCAATATAGGTTTCTACATCTTCAAGTGGTTGAGTGCTTTCTTCTTCAGATGTGTCTTGGATGTACTGCCATGCATCTTGAATCAACCTAAACATAACAGTGGCATTTGCAGCAGTGTTCTTATCTGGATGGTAAATCTTTGCAAGTTCTTTATATGCAGTGTGAGCTTCGTCTGGCGTGGAATTTGAATCCAAACCCAAAATCTCATATGCTCGTTCAGATGTCATGATAAAGTATCCTTCATCTTCTTAAGTTCAAATAAATGTTCTAATACACAATTCTGAATATGCTTGAATATGTTACATTATTTTAAATTAGGAAATCAATCATGGTAGATTATACAATTAATTCTACATTCTGATTGTAGGAGGGAACTCCGATTC
>VXOP01000429.1 GCA_009839975.1 Candidatus Poribacteria bacterium | reverse complement strand
CGGGCGGGGAAACCCCGCCCCTACGGTTAACTCCAACAGAGTTCCTGATAGCTGCACGATTTACATATCTTCATATATTCTGCATGGGGTGGTGTTGGTAGTGCGGTAATTTCGTGGACTTTTGCGATAGCATCTTGGACTTCTTGTTCTTTTTCGGGTGTGAGTTCAACTTCGGTAGTTTGGCGTTGGCGCGGGTAATTGATAATCCCTTTCCTATTAGATACGCCTTTCTGTTTGAGTAAATAGAGGTAATAGCATATCTGCATGATATGCGCTGTTTCCATTGCTGGACCGGATTTGATGTCGTGGAGAATGCCTTGTTTGTCAATGAAGTCTATTCTGATAAGGCTGTCAATATCCCATTCTCTACGTTTTTCGCGTGGATAACTCTCCTCATGTAGGTGTTTACCGAGGTCAACTTTGTCAGATGTGTGTTCCATTTCAAGGTGGTGTCGGTAGAACCAGAGTTTACGTTGACAGATGTATAGATAGTTGATGGCTGTGCCTGTGATGTTTGGGTGTTGTGGGTTTTTCACTTTTGGGTTCTCCTTTTTCTGAATCTCGGATTATCGCGGATGACGCGAATTATGCGGATTTGTCGGGTTCTGCTTCGCTTCCTCACGATTATTGTGCCACCACGCAGCACTTGCTTGGTACGGATTTGTCGGGTTTCGCTTTGCTTTACCCGACCTACTGCCGAATTTTTCTAATGTGGTCTGCAACCAATTCAGTCTGTTCAATTCCCTTGGCAGTCGTATCAACCTGTAAGGGCAAAACATTCCCGGTTGGACCAAAACACACGCCGATAGTGCCTTCTTCACCGTTTATCACGTTTACATTAGATCTACTACGAACATCATTATTGTAACGGACATAACTAACACAGTCGATCTTACAGAGTCTATCAACATATTGTTCCCATCCGTTTGGACGATGATGTTCAACACCGGACAATCCATTTTTTTTCTCAGGCGAATTCGGACTGGATTGTGGCCACACTGCGCGTGGACGAAACTCTTTGGCTGCTTCATATAAGAGTTCACCCGCCGCACTCAAGTCGGTATAGGATTCTCCGTCCATCTCTACGTTCGCTACTAATGGCCTTAATTCAGGACATGCTTTTAGTCTGTTCTCCACCTCAGGGCTTTTACGAAGATCTTCCTTAAGCCACTCAAAAAAGTCTTGATGTTGAAGAACGTAATCTGCATCCCATGTTAGAGGCAGCCGTGGTAGTTGGACTTCCTCACGGTGTAATTCATGTATATAGTAAACCTCTATGTTAAGAAGGGCACCTAAAAGATTTAGAAACGCTATTTCAGCTTTGAATCCTCCTGTGGCACAGAAGGTTGGCATTAATCTTAGACTGCGAGCAGAACGTATTTCTTGAAGCGTAACTGAAATGAGGCTTTTTAATCCACTTTGGGCAAAGCTCTGATCTCCGTAGTTTAGGGATTTCAAGACGCACTGTTTTACCTCCCGACATTTATTAGCATAATATGTACCGAGCCTTTCAGAGCAATACTTGCCTTCAAGAGTATCCGAGTGTAAAAAGGATATCCGGTCTGTTGCCCCGATATCGCGTCTATGCAGCGTGTTCATTTCTGCGCTGGCTTTTATAGGATCCGCATTAGTAAGCCAACTGTCAACGTCATCTGGATTAGGTAGAGGGTCATCATTACGAGGTGACCACGTCCAGGGTCGGTCATCACGATTTGTTAAGAGTGATGTACCTACAGTCGTAATTAATAGTCTTGACATAATTTGCCTCTCCTAATTCTGAACTGGTGATATTTTGACCCAACCGAGCGGTGCAATCGGGTTCTCTCCGCGGTATAAGATTCGACGGGTTTTTGGGAACTCACGTTCGTCATAATGTCCGCGTCGGGAACGGCTTGTGCCTAACCGATAACGTTCCCGTAATGCCATTAAGTCTATAGGCGCATCTTCCCCTTGTGTAAAGGATGAGGATACTGTGTTCACAAGGTATCCTGTACCCCACCCGATTTGTAGCATGAAAGCACCATCTTCAATTGAATTGTTTCTATTCTTTAGTCCAATATAGCGATTATACAAAGTAACGAAATTATGGCTATCATAGAATTCTATTTCCTTATCAATCAAGGCATTATTTCTCCAATAACAAACGTCAAATATACTTTGGATAGCTCCATATTGTGTGTCGTTAAAACCAAGTTTATCATAGGCAGGATCATCAAATAACCAATCATCAATTTTGAGAGTAAAGGTCAATGATTGTCCACCTTGTATTACTTCTACATAGTTTTTATATTCTGTGTTGCCTTCAATCTTCTGTTCAAGTTGATTGTTCTGATTGAGGGTCACCGTCCAGGCAGTCTCAATTGCAAGTGCATCGCTTTCAAGGGGTTCGGTATCACTTACCTGTAATGCACGGAGCAGATCATGGTTGGGGTCTTTTCCTAAAGCCATTTCTTCGATTCTCTTTGCAGGGGTCTCATTTCGTCGGTACGCGCGCGATCCTTTACCAATCTCTTTGTTTAAATGTGCTGAACTGTTATCAAAGAGTCGTTGATTTTCCTTATGATTGATGAGGTCGGATAGCAGTGCAGTGCGGATTGCCCCTTTAATACTGCTACCGGGGATATAGGGACGGTTTCCAACGGATTTGATCGCTTCGCGAATGTCAGTTGTTCCTGGGCTGTGTGCACATAGGAGACTATAAGTAGAGAGGTCGGCAGCATTCATGTTGTGTCTCGAAAAATAATTGCTCCAACGGAAATCGCGTTGCGACATTTCGGATGTCAATCCGTTGATGTCAGTATTCGGATGCGTCAACACTTTGTCCAAGTCGATACGATACCATTTTCTGTCAGCATAGTAGCCATCTATGTGGTTTAGTGTTTCACCTGAACCGATGTGGACAGGGGTGATGGTCTCAAGTTTGTATTTCTGTTTCATTTTTGAGGTGGTCTCCTACATTGTGATACCGATCTGCCATGCGTATCCGTAACGGTAGACTGGATGCGGGTAATTCTCAGGTGTTAAATCTACTAAGCTGCCGATGGAAACGTCAGAAGTGTTGAATACAGAACCTTCTGAGAACATGTGGACCGTTTTTCTTCTTTTATGTGTTCCCGGTGCACCGACCCATCCTGTCTTAGCATTTAGATTATATGCGATATTTCCTATAAGAAGACGTTCAAGCTGTTCCGGTGTTTTTGGTCGTATCGGTGAGAGTGTGACGAATTGGTTGCAATCTTCTGCTGTCGGTATATCAAGTTCTGCTGGGGTAAATTTAAACTGTCCATAACCTGCGTTGCGTTCTCCGCCGATGCCGTTGTCGCCAAGTACTCGGAGTAACGTTTCTACTTTCTGTTTTGTTGCATCGGAGTCAAATTTTGCGGCGAACCAGAGTCCGCAGTTTGTGTTGAATTGGACGGTTTGGACGTGCCATATTTCTGACCCGGCGTTTTGTGCGCCGATTGTAACGCGCGGACGGTTGCTTGTTGTCATTATGTACAGGTTCTCATCTTTTACCTGTTTCAGATGTTTGCGTTCTTCAGCAGTTATCAACACATTTTTCAGTTGTTCTTTTTCATCTGCACTCACCCAAACATTTTGACCGCTGATGAGACTGCCTTTGTCAAAATCAGACGATTCATTGGAGATAATACGTCGAAAAACAGATTCAGAAATGAACCGAACCTTTTTGATGTTTTTCTTAGAATCGTCTGAGGTATCTTCATCTCCGCGGAAAGTCAAAGGTTTCGGAAAGAAGTAGACGTTATCGGCATACGGAAACGCAGAGGTTAGCATAAATGGCAACGTCTCACTATCTTCAACATATCGTTTGAGAAACTCGGTGAGACTCTCGGAGTCGTAAAAGGTTGACCACGTTTGGCAGATCGCTGAAAAGAGGGTGTCTGCAGAGATGTAGGTCTCTGTCTTTTCTAATCCGAGACTACCTGTTTGGGCTGCCCCTGTAGCGCGTCCAAGATGGAGTTGCGTTTTGAATTTCAAACGATAAACGGTATAATCATCCATAATCGTACCTATTCCCCGTTAATAGCCTTAAGAATTGTAGTTTTATAGTCCAATTTGCGTAGGGTGGCAATATCGGTGTTTTCATCTCCGATAGGGATAAGTGGTACTTTTGGATCTTCATAGCATTCGCGAGATTTGAAAGTTAGCGTCAGATTCCCAAACGCTATTTGTCCAGAACCGCGTGAACCTGAGCCACCGAGATAGTCGTCTTCAAGGAGTTCCATGCCTTTTAGGACAGTGTCGAAATAATTGAGTTCGTCTTCAAGTGTGTTGTCATGATCGGATCCATGTAAAGTATAAAGACTGTGGATAATCTGCATGGGACCGAAGATTGTCCCTGCTGGGACACGTTCTTGTTGACGTGGTGTAGCTGCTGAGGTGATCCGGTCAATTGCTACCTCCGTTTTGATTTCAGTGAAATCTGTATCTGTATCGGCTTTATCCAGTGCTGCAAGTGATTCGTCAGTTAAAAAGGTGTCTCGTATGATCAAACGGGTCGGCATTGTTTTACCTCTTAATTCTTGTGTGGGGGCGACACCGAAAACTTGAGAAACTGGGCATTTCTTATATTCTTCTACAGTTTTGCTCTCGTGAATTCGGACATCTCTACCGACAGGTTTATTCAAATCATTTCCGTAGTGTCGATCGAGTAGACCTCGCATCTTTCCACGTAGGGACGAACCGGGGATATACGGTTGTCGGTTGAAGGCATTCCGTATTATAGGATTATCAATACCGCCAATGTCTAATTCACCAGAGTTTCCCCCGATATGCAATCCGGTTTTTGCCTCAATTGTTCCTTTAAGTATGATTCTACCTTGTAGTTTAATACTTTCCATGTATTCCTCCTTATTCTCCTCCGTAAGCTCTATGATAAGCAAGAATTGCTTCAAAAAAATCAACGAAGTTTTTGAATTTCTGTTGATTGTCAACGTGGTTGATCGCTTGTGTTAACGTATCTTTTAGGTCTTTCACTTCTGATTTTCTGGCGGCAGCATAAGCCAATTTCGGTTTCAGCATGATCAACTCATTTCTGTTAAACTCTTTGTTCATCTGAATTTTCTTAACCGCCCCGTATACTTTTCTGATTTGAGCAGTTTTCAGGTTTCTCGCGAGTTTGCGTCCTAAATTTTCAGCTGCGGTAACGAGCGGTTCCCCGCCATTCTCAATAATTTCTGAAATATCAACTTTTTGTTGGGCAACTACTTCTACTTCAACGCTACTGGCAGTTGGTCCCTTATCACCCTGTGTAACCC
>VXOP01000016.1 GCA_009839975.1 Candidatus Poribacteria bacterium | reverse complement strand
ATTTCATTCATGAGACGAGTATAGTGGTTGTTTGTTGATTCGGAAGCATTTTCAATTTTTGAATCCAAAATGGCGAACTTTGAATCTAGAATGTCAAATTTTGTATCCACATTGTCAATTTTTGAATCCATAATGGTGAACTTTGAATTCAAATTGGCGATCTCGTTTATGAGACGCGTATATTCATTCGCTTTCGCATCTGATTGTCTTTTGCTGTTATACCAATAAGAAATGAGAAAAATTATGGCATCCGCTACAATTGAACCACCTGAACCTATCAACAAATTCCACATCGTATTGACTCCTTAGAGCCTTCGCTATAGACTTCATCTCCGTAGGGGCGGGGTTTCCCCGCCCGTTGTCCTGGGTTTCCTATCCCGTTATTCGGTATTTGAGCGTCATATATTCCGTAGGGGCGGGGTTTCCCCGCCCGTTGTCCTGGGTTTCCCATCCCGTTATCCCGTATTTGATTGTGTATCTTTCGGACGAGGAAACCCCGCCCCTACAGGATTCAATTCAATTATTCCATGCATGTGGTTTGGCATGATGACATAATAATCTGTTTTAACAGAAGAATAATGTTGTTGAATTTTGTTCCACCATTCAATGACAATTCTACCTAATTCATTCAATTGCATTTTTCCATCTATTATCGGTCCATATATGCATTGATGATGTTGAACACAGATGGTCACGAAATACGAACAAGGTTGACTGTAATCATATCCTTGTAAGCGGGTGTTGCGACGTTGAGGAAGATCAGGTTTCTGTTTCATAAGAATTCTCCTGTTGATGTTTACATTCTCGTAGGGGCGGGGTTTCCCCGCCCGTTGTCCTTGGGTTTCCCCGCCCGTTTTTCCTGTACTGTGGGTTGGGGGACCCACCAATGTATGGCGGGTTGGGGTACCCAACGATTGTATATCGGGTTGGGGTACCCAACCCCTACGAGATGTTTTTGAAGTGTTTGGAAACCAACCCTTGTATGGCGGGTTGGGGTACCCAACCCCTACGAAGCGTTGTTTGCAGCGTTGGGAAACCCACCATAAACTCAGTTTCGCTCAATGTCTAACTGTGGTTTGGGTTGTAATTTGGTCTTTTTTTTCACTATCACTTTCTGAAGTCGCTATGACTTTAACCTTATAATCACCGGCAGTAGCGCGCACCAACCCCGGAACCACCAATGTCACTTTTGAAGAAGCACCGGGAACAAGCGATACAGATTCCTGACTCAGTGTCGCGTTCACATCACCTGATGTTGCCAATTTTATTGTGTCTTTTGCAGTACCGGTGTTTATCACTGTAAGAGTATACGCAATATCCGTACTTGGATTGCTCATCTCAGGTGTCAAATTGTATACACATCCTAAAGCAACACCATAAACAGGTGTAGTCGTTGGAACTCTATAGACAGGGAATACCTCAGCATCCACGCCAACATGCATTGCCCAGGGACCATTCCGCTCACTCACCTTCACAAGCAGGAGATTATCACCTTTTTTTAGGTTAACTGGGAAAACATCACCGTTTTTCTTATAGACACGATTTGTTGCGTTACTAAAGACAACCTCACCGTTAAGCCAAACTTTGATAGAATCGTCACTCCCAACTCTCATCATGACATTGGATTGATCTGTTTTGGATACAAGTGTCGTGAGTGCATAAGATGTGAAATCGTTGAGATCAGTGTTTTCCGTTATGCCTTTTTTTACGAGCATCGTGTTGATATTTCCATTTGAAGGAATTCTACCGAGCGTCCACTTATACGTGCCAATGGTGTCGCCTTCATTTGCCCCGTATTTAGATATAGTTTCTTCGTTAATTGTATGTGCGCTGGCAACTGCCAGAGAATCGATATGCGTTGAAGCCTTGCCACCTTGATTCTCTTTCGTTGGTGTAATCATCCAGAGCCAGGGTCCCCGAATGTCGTTATAGTGTTTATCTGGCACATCAGTGACATTATCAGAAATGTCTATTGTCAGATTCGGTTTCATATTGCTAAATGAATACAAACCTAACTTCCTGGCATTTCCATTGAGATCAATGACTGCGACATTGGCTCCTTTACCCTTTACTGTTGATGTATCTAATTGAACGATTGCCTGCTTGCCGGATATAGACTGACAACTATGCATAAGTCGGTTGGCATGTCGAAATCTAACAAGATAGAGCCCATCAGGATCCGTAATCTTAAAGAAGATATGCATCTTATTGGGCGGATAGGCTATAGCAGATGGCAGCATCTCAACCTTTACCCTTCGCTCTTGTTTACGTATCCTACCGCCGTTGAAATAGGGATTGAGATTCAACCATGCTGCTGCACATTTTCCGTAGGACATTCTGGGTCTACCGTCAACGAGAGCGTGTGGTAATCCGAAAGCGTGTCCGAGTTCATGGGCTGCAAGGTACCAATTTCCCGACGTTGGGACCAGTATACGTTCTCCCGCATAAGTAACGCCACGAAAACCTTTTATTCTCTGATGACCATGGTCAAGTACAACAAATAAGATCGTACTTGGCGTTTGAATCTTACTTGCACATTCATTAAACACACCGTACGGTTTTTGATGATATTGTGTACCATCTTTTTTTCCTGTTACATGGTGCACCACTATATCTCCGTTTGTATCGGTTTCCATTCTGAAGGTTTTTCTCTCATACCCATACTTTTCCATCTCGTCGCCGTAAAACTTCTGTGTATCCTTCAGTACTTTTCTGATCTTTGTATCTATGTCCTTCTGAGGTTCCCGGTCTTTTGAAACAAAATAGACAAGTTTTACTATATATTTTTCCGGTGTAACTTCCTGTGCAAAACAGGGTAGCAAAAAAGTCAAGAATGCAATTGTCGTAACAAACAAACTTATGAATTTCATAATGGTCCTCATGTTTTATTAGGTTTTAAATTATGACGAGTTCAGTCCCATAGGATCACTGTCCCATCTAAACTCCCACTTCCAATGGTGTTGCCATCAGGACTAAAGGATACACTCATGACGCAAGACGTATGTCCCGATAAAGTGCGGATAAGTTCACCCGTATTCACATTCCAAAGTCGAAGGGTATTGTCATTACCCCCACTTACGAGGGTGCTACCATCAGGACTAAAAGACACACTCAAAACGCCATCCCTATGTGCCCGAATTGTCCGTAGATGCTTTCCTGTGTCCACATTCCACAGCCGGATGGTGTTGTCCGCACTCCCACTTGCAAAGATTCTACCATCAGAACTAATAGATACACTTAACACCTGAGCTTTATGTTCTTTAAGGGTGCGGATATGCCTTCCTGTGTTAATATTCCATAGTCGGATAGTGCTGTCCCAACCCCCAGTTGCGAGGGTGCTACCATCAGAACTAATAGATACACTATAGACATCAGCTGGATATCCCTCAAGTGTCCGTAGATGCTTTCCCGTGTTCACATTCCACAGTCGGATGGTGTTGTCCCCACTCCCACTTGCGAGGATGCTACTATCAGGACTAAAAGATATACTCCAGACCGAATCTGTATGTCCTTCAAGTGTGCGGATATGTGTGCCAGTATTCGCATTCCATAGCCATATCGTGCTGTCCCAACTGCCACCTCCACTTGCAAGTGTATTACCATCAGAACTAAAAGATATGCATTGGACATGATCCGTGTGTCCTTCAAGGGTTCGGATATGTGTACCAGTGTCCACATGCCAAAGATGGATGTTGTTGTTATCACCGCCACTTGCGAATGTGCTACCATCAGGACTAAAAGATATACTACGGACCGAATTCGTATATCCTTCAAGGGTTCGGATATGTGTGCCAGTATTTGCATTCCATAGACGTATCGTGCTGTCCCAACTGCCACTCACAAGTGTATTACCATCAGGACTAAAAGTTATGCAACGGACCCGATCCGTATGCCCTTTAAAGGTGCGGATAAGATCACCTGTGACCACTTGCCATAACCGAATGATGGAGTCTGAACTTCCACTTGCAAGGGTTCTGAAATCAGGACTAAAGGATACACTGGAGATCTCCTCTTTATTTCCCAAAAGGGTTTTATGTTCCCAAATGGTGCGGATAAGATCACCCGTGACCACTTTCCATAGGCGAGTGGTACCGTCATGACTCCCACTCGCAAGTATGCTGCCATCAGGACTAAACGATACACTCAATACTGAATTCGTATGTCCCCGAAGGATGTGGATAAGATCACCCGTGTTCACTTGCCATAGACGGATGGTATTGTCCCAACTCCCACTTGCAAGTAGGCTGCTATCAGGACTAAAGGATAAACTCACTACTGTATTCGTATGTCCCGATAAAGTGCGGATAAGATCACCCGTGCTCACACGCCATAGTCGGATGATATCGTCATTACCCCCACTTGCGATCATGCTACCATCAGGACTAAAAGATATACTTAGTATACCATGTATATGTCCCCTAAGTCCCCTAAGGGTATAGAGAAGCATTCCCGTGTCCACTTTCCATAGTCGGACGGTATTGTCATTACTTCCACTTGCGATCATGCTACCATCAGGACTAAAAGATACGGTGGAGACTAAACCCGTATGTCCAGTGAATAGATTCAGTTCTTCAGCTGTCTGTGCATCATAAATCCATACGCCGATACTACTTGCCACTGCAAATTTGGTTCCGTCTGGTGAATACTTAATCTCACGGATATCACCTTTTCCGAACCGTGCTTTCGCGCCTTCTGGTAAACCCCATTTTGATAAGTCTTGGGCAAGGATGCTCGTTGTAAAGGTGAGTGTCAGACAGAATGTTATCACTATTAAAAATAATTTGCTTTTCATGAGAATGAATTCCTTTTTCTAAAAATCATTAATCATTTCCTTCATTTATCAGGCTTTTCAACGTCAGACTTTTGTAAGGCACCCCACCTGTGCTATACAAGTTCATCACTTTGTCAATAAATTCATATTTAGCACTTGAACATGAACGAAGTTTATCTGGTCGTAACAGATAATATGCAACACTTTCCGACCAATCCTCATTCGGATTCTTTGAACCAGCATAAGGCGTAACAAATTCTTTTCGACTTCTGGTATTTGACCACCCGAATCTATTATTCGCGTCTTTGCGCCAGCCGCCAATTTTTGCCCATTCTGCTCTGAGATCCCAGTTTAACGTATACTCCCATAAAAAATGCGCCTTTTCATGAATGATGATACGTTGAAACTCATGTCGATTCTTAATCTGAAAAACAAACCCAGCATACTCAACACAAAACGCACCAATCCATGCTGAACCTGCATAAGATGTTTGTTGGCTAATAAGGAGATATTTTAACCCA
>VXOP01000228.1 GCA_009839975.1 Candidatus Poribacteria bacterium | reverse complement strand
AAGTATATACTATATGTAAGATCAATTTCATCCGATACATGCAAATGCAACTGATTATATTCTAATCAAATAAAGAAAGGAAAGACTAATGAGTAACAATGGAAGCAATAATGGATTGACTCTGATTTTTGCCTTTTTCACAGGATTATTGACAGGGGCGGTACTCAGTCTTCTTTATGCACCAGCACCTGGAAAAGAGACGCGTCAAAAAATCCGGGATACATCTATTCAGGCAAAAGATAAGACATTGGAAATTGCTCATCAGGCAAGTGAAGCAGCAAGAGAAAATGTTCAACATCTTGTAGACCAAGGTAAGGAAAGTGTTCAAGGCTTTGTTGAAGTAGGTAAAGAACGTGTTAAGGAAGCTACAGATCAAGTAAAGACTGCCGTTGAAACAGGGAAAAAGGTTTCTTCGGATGTTAAGAGCAAGATCACTGAGACGATTCCCGGTCTTGCAACAGATAAGAAATCCAGTAAAAAGGAATCTGAAGAAGCGTAATCCCTACAGTAGCAATACCTGGATTATCCTCTTACCGTAATTTCAACGCGTATGGAAGTTGAAAAAATTAAAACCCTCCTTGAGAAGGTCAGAAGCGGGGAGATTGAAGTCAACGATGCGCTGCAATCTCTCCGCACCCTTCCATTTGAAGACCTCGGTTTTTCCAAAATTGACCACCATAGACAGCTCAGAACAGGTTTTCCTGAGGTGATCTTTTGCGATGGCAAAACAGACGATCAAGTTGCAAAGATAAGTGAACGTATACTGGAGGCAGGACATCCACTGCTTGCTACCCGCGCGACGTATTCAATGTATGAAGCCGTGAAGTCTATAGATTCGAGAGCACGTTACAACCAACTCGCTAGGACAATTAGCATCAAACAGTCTGAATTAGACACAAAGTCCGGTGTCTTGGTCGTTTCTGCTGGCACCTCCGATCTCCCTGTAGCTGAAGAAGCAGCAGAAACTGCTGACATCATGGGAAACCCACCAGAACGGCTTTATGACGTAGGAGTTGCTGGATTGCACAGACTCATCAGTAATCACGATAAACTTCTAAGCGCGAATGTAATAATCGTAATTGCAGGGATGGAAGGTGCATTGCCGAGTGTTGTTGGGGGATTGGTAGACTGTCCCGTCATCGCAGTACCGACAAGTGTAGGTTACGGTGCAAGTTTCGGCGGATTAGCAGCACTCCTCGGAATGCTAAACAGTTGTGCATCTGGCGTCACCGTCGTCAACATAGACAACGGCTTCGGTGCCGGATATAGTGCTTCATTAATCAATCGCCTGTCTGAAACCTAAAGCAGCTCATTTCTTGACTTGAAAGTACATATCTGATATAATACTAAAATAGACACTATTTTAGGAGTTGAGAGATTGCATCAACACACACGGATTGAGGAACAAATCGATCTGCCATTCTTAGAATCTCTGCGGATTAGTTTTCAGAGTTTAAAGATACGTTTTGGCAGGTCCATCATAACAACAGCAGGGATAACACTCGGAATTGCTTTTCTTGTTTCTGTTTGGACGAACAATGAAATAGACCTTGCATTACAGGAAAGTGGTCGCAGTTCTACAATCGCAAACTTAGAAGAAACGTCCGAACAAGGCATTTCTACGAAAGACATCTGGCTAATTATCATGTCGTTGATTGTCTGTGTTGTTGGGATCGCGAACTCTATGTTGATGGCAGTAACAGAGCGATTTCGTGAAATCGGCACGATGAAATGTCTTGGGGCATTAGACGGTTTTGTTGTGCGTCTGTTTCTATTGGAGTCAGGTTTCCAAGGATTTGCAGGAGCATTAATCGGTGCCTTGCTCGGCACGCTCGGCGCAGTCGCCTTGGGTCTAAAAGACTACGGACTTGACCTCTTCTTTTATTTTCCACTATTACCCGCTACCCCTGAGGATGCACCTATGCGTATAGGTGTGTTGTTGCTTATACTGTTCGGTTGTATTCTTGGGATGCTATTAGCCGTGATCGGTTCATCGTTTCCAGCCTGGCGTGCTGCAAAACTTCCACCTGCTGAAGCAATGCGCACTGAAGTATAAGGAAGAAATATGCCAGATATTGTTGTGAAGACTGAAGATGTCGTCAAAGAATATAGGATGGGATCAAACGTCCTGCGTGCATTAGACGGAATCAATATTGAAATTGAACGCGGAGAATATATCTCATTGATGGGTCCATCAGGATCTGGCAAATCAACGCTCTTCAACATGATCGGTGCTCTTGACAGACCCACAGAAGGACAAGTCTACATTGATGGACAGAATATGTCTAACCTATCTCAAAGGCAGATCGCTGCCTTTAGGTGTCATAGGGTCGGATACATCTTTCAAAGCTACAATCTCTTGAATGTCAGAACAGCACACGGAAATGTAACATTACCGATGATCTTTGCAGGTATCCCCGATAAACAACGTAATGAGAAGGCAGAAAAACTATTAGACAAAGTCGGATTAGGAGACAGGATGTATCATCTCCCAGATGAACTCTCTGGCGGTCAACGTCAACGTGTCGCCATCGCAAGAGCACTCGCAAATGACCCAAGCATTATCCTTGCCGATGAACCAACTGCAAACCTTGATACGATCACAGGGCGTGAGATTATAGACCTTATCAAGCAGCTCAATATTGAGCAAGGCGTCACAGTCATCTCTGCCACGCACGACCTTAAGATGCTTGATGTCTCTGACCGCATCGTGGATATACGCGACGGACTCGTAGAACGTATCCGCGATAGAGATGAGATTGAGATTCAAATAGGAGAAGTCGGTGGGCATGAATAGAATTTTCGTCTACTAACCGATTTCAGACAATTTAACAGGTCTATTTTCACGCAACGATTTTAACGCAGCATACCCCATTACAACAGGTGCACGACCATCTACACCCGATACAGGTGGTTGTTTATCGTCTAAGATACACTGAACAAACGTTCGTAATTCTGAAAGATACGCATCCTTATAACGTTCTATAAAGAAGTACGGTGGGTTTGCAGAGAGCCTTCCAGTGTTGTTGGTCAACGTCACCGTATCTGTTGACAGATTTCCAACCGTGACCATTCCTTTAGCACCAAACACTTCCACACGTTGATCGTAACCGTAGACTGCTTTTCTGCTGTTATCAATAGTTGCTAACACACCATTTTGAAATTGAAGTGTAATTACAGCAGTGTCAATGTCTCCAATTTCACCGATTTTTGGATCAACACGCACCGCTCCAACAGCATACACCGCAATCACTTCGTCATCAATCAGGTATCGTGCCATATCAAAGTCGTGAATGGTCATATCAAGGAACATCCCACCCGAAACTTTGGCATATTCAATCGGTGGAGGTACTGGGTCCCGACTTGTAATTCGTAGAATGTGCGGTTCACCAATCGCGCCAGAGACTACTGCATCTCGCACCCTCTGGAAGTTCTTGTCAAACCTACGATTAAATCCGACCTGAAACTTTACTTTTGCTTCTTTAACAATTGCTAATGTTTCGTCAATCCGTTTCAAGTCTAACGCAATCGGTTTCTCACAAAAGATATGTTTACCTGCTTTTGCTGCAGCTTGACATATCTCAACATGCGTATCAGTCGATGATGCAACAAGAACTGCATCTATCTGTGGATTTGTTAGGAGTTTTCTATAATCTGTAGTTGTTTCGGAGATATTGAATTGTTTGGAGAGCGTTTCTGCAGTTTCTATATCAAGGCTGCAAATTGACACAATTTCTGCCTCATGGATGTTTTGAGATAGATGTTGAATATGGAGTCCGCCAATACGTCCCGTTCCAACAACACCAACACCGATTTTTGAAGAAGTGTTCATCCAGCCGTTTCCTAGTCAGAGTCCGATTGATTTCAAATAATTGAAATTCCGTTTGGCACTTTCATAAGGACTTCCCATCTCGGGAAAGACATCCTGTTCAACGACTATCCATCCATCGTAGTTGCGTTTTTGTAATTCGGCAACGATTGCTGGAAAATCTACATCACCTTTACCCAGTTCGCAAAAAACACCGCTGTTAATGGCATTAAAATAACTCAAGTCTTCCTTAAGAACCTGAGCAACAATTTCAGGGTCGCAATCCTTGAAATGTACATGCCAGATACGTTCCCCGTGCTTCTCAAATATATCCAGCGGATTTCCCCCTCCGAATCGGTAATGTCCCGTATCAAAACACAACCCGACTAGTTCTGGATCCGTGCGTTTCATCAATGTATCTAATTCATCAGGCGTTTCAACATAACCCGCGCAGTGATGATGGAAAACCGTGCGGAGTCCCATCTCATCTTTTACTGCTCGCGCGACCCGATGCACACCTTTTACAAAAGTGCGCCACTGTTCTTTTGTCAACCCGTGTTCAGGACGGATCCGTCCTGCATTCTTCCAGCGTTCTTCTACAGAGCCATTGTGATCAGACAGCACAATGAATGCCGTGTCAAAACCTGCGGCTACTAACAGACGTGCATGTTGTACTGCTCGCGCCTTACCCCATGCGTGTGTATAACGATCCGCGAACGGGATTGGCAGAAAAGCAGCAACCAGCGTTAACTCGCGTTCTTTAAGTTCGGCACGGAGTTTTTCGGAGTCAGTTGGCAGAAAACCCCAATCTCCCAATTCCGTGCCGCGGTATCCGATTACTTGCATCTCGTTTAAGACTTGTGGGTAGTCAAGGGGTTCACCTGGCAGGTCAAATTCAAGTACTCCCCAAGAGCATGGTGCGTTTGCTATTTTCATAGGAATGATCTTTTAATACTGATGTAAGGACGTTTCGGTTTGAAAGATGCGTAACAAGAAAAGTTATTTTTCTTTTTTAACAAAAACAAAGTCTCCGTTAATTACATCCTTGATTATTTTACCTCGTGTGATTCGATTTGTTCTACTATTTGTTCCCTGAAGGGCTGCCTTATAATAGTCCTGCAATCTACCAATTTCTGTTCCTAAATCCTCATCTGTACGAGCTGACTTATCTACTAAATCATAGAACTTTTGAAGTCGTTCTCCTACTTCTGCTGTTTTAATTCTCTTCTCTGTTTCAAACAATGCATTATGGACCTCAACAAGCAGCGTGAATAAGTCTGATTTTTTCCATGCGCGGCAATTTTCATGGATGTCGCAATCATCTATAAACTGAAAAACTTCTTCAAATTCTGTTCCTAATCTACGTTTCTCTATAAATTCATCGTTATATTTTCGAAGATAATCTTCAAATTTCTCATCTAAGGAGAAATAATTAGACATTATAGTTATAACCAGAGACAACATATAGCGAATATCGCTCATACGTTGTTTTTCGGTTGTGTTAAACAC
>VXOP01000374.1 GCA_009839975.1 Candidatus Poribacteria bacterium | reverse complement strand
ACCTACCGGCCTGGGAATTATTGATAGTGTATAAATAATTCCATAATCCACCATACATGAAAGGAATAGTATTAAATGTGCCATGAATGGTACAGTTAATGCTGAAAAGTTATATGAAACAAATTAGATACATGCTGACACTCTTCCTCGTGTTGTTACCCGGAATAGTGTCAGCACAAAACCTTGAAGAACGTGTCGTTGAACACATCTATCCAAATGGTTTAAAACTTTTGATGATTGAACGGCACACATCTCCCACCGTTGCACCATATATCCTTTTCAAAGCAGGTTCCGTTGACGAATCAGACGACTCCCGTGGTATTGCACACATGTTGGAACACATGCTATTTAAGGGCACAAAGACAATTGGAACTACTGACTATGAAAATGAGAAAGTGGTTTTGGATAAAATTGATACCATCGGCGATCAGTTGGATTTAGAACGCGCGAAGGGAAGTAAAGCAGACGCAGCAACAATAACTGAATTAGAAGAATCATTGAAAGGGTTACAAGAAAAGGCTGAACAATTCACTGTTCCAGGTGAATATACCGAAATTTACACAAAACACGGTAGCACCGGTTTTAATGCTGGCACATCAGTTGACTTCACTATTTACACTGTGGAACTACCTTCTAACAAACTGGAATTGTGGGCAATGCTTGAGTCCGATAGACTCAAGAACGCCGTACTCAGACAGTTTTACGTTGAACGTGAGGCAGTTAAAGAGGAACGCAGGATGGTCGTTGATTCGCAACCGGGTGGTAAACTCTATGAACAATTCATGGCTGCTGCTTTTACTGCACATCCTTATGGAACGCCTATCATTGGGTGGCCTTCTGATATTGCGTTACTAAACAGAAAGAAAGCTGAAGAATTCTTTAAGACATACTATGCACCGAATAACTCAGTCATGGTAATTGTTGGCGACATAAACGTGGAGAAAACCATCAAACTGATTGAGAAGTATTTTGGTGATATACCTTCCCAGCCACTCCCTGACGAAGTGACTGTCAAGGAGCCTAAACAGGAAGGTGAACGTCGCATTGAGGTCGAATATGATGCGGAACCGAGATTGATGATCGGTTTCCATAAACCTACTGTGCCCCATTTCGATGACTATGTTCTGGATATGATCAGTGCTATTCTATCTGACGGTAGAACCTCACGTTTCTACAAAAACATAGTGGAAGAGAGCATTGCAGTCTCTGCAAACTCCATAAACGGTTATCCAGGGGCAAGATACGACAATCTTTTCGTCATCAATGCTTCACCAAGTTCACCCCACACGACTACGGATGTAGAGGAAGCAATTTACGAACAGTTGGAAATACTGAAAAATGAACCTGTAGAAGAGAAAGAATTTAAACGCATTCTGAAACAGATAGATGCTGGATTCATTAGAGCACTGAGCTCAAATGCGGGTATGGCACGGCAACTTGCATTCTATGAGAGTATAGCTGGAGACTGGCGATATATTCTCGAGTGGCGGAAAAAGATGTATGAAATTACACCTGACGACATCATGCGGGTAGCAAAAACTTACTTTAACAAAAGCAACCGGACAGTCGCTACACTTGTTAAAAAGGAGAAGGTTATGGTAGCAGATACGATCATGGAGGAAACTGAATAATGAATCATCTAATGACGAAGAGACTATTTCTCGTTTTACTCACTGCTACTATGGTTGTATTGAGTAGTCTACCACTCATAGCAAAACCCCATGAAGAGTTAACTTATGAACCGATTCAGTTTAAGCCACCAGTCCCAGAAGTTAGAAAGTTGTCGAATGGCATGACACTGTATCTGCTTGAGGATCACGAACTGCCGGTATTTGACATAAACGGTATCGTTAAAACTGGAACGATTTATGATCCGATTGATAAAATTGGATTAGCATCAATCTTCGCAAGTGTCATGCGATCAGGTGGTACAGTATCCCGTGAACCAGACGTTCTCAACGAAGAATTAGAATCTATGGCTGCATCTGTTGAAGTCGGTATGTCTCCCGAATATGGATCCGTCAGTTTGTCAACTATGGCTGAGGACATTGAGAAAGGATTAGAAATATTTGCGGATGTGCTGCGTAATCCAGCGTTCAGGCAAGACAAACTTGATCTGCGAAAACAACAGGCGATAGAAGCGATCCGAAGAAGAAACGACAATCCTATCCAATTGGCATGGCGGAACTTCTCATCAATTCTCTATGGCAAAGACCATCCGTTCGGTTGGTATTCAGAAATTGAAACAGTTGAGAGTATAACCGTTGAAGACCTAAAAGCTTTTCATTCAAAGTATTACCATCCTAACAACATCATGCTATCAATAACGGGTGATTTTGATACGGAGCAATTGATACATCAGCTTGAGAGGGTTTTTGCAGGCTGGATAATGAATGACATAGACTTTCCTGACATACCTACGGTTGAGGTGTCATATCGTCCTTCTGTGAACCATATTCAGAAAGACCTACCACAGACAACTATGTTGATTGGTCATCTTGGCATAAAACGAACACCTGATTTTCCTGATTATTTTGCACTGACCGTGATGAACGACATACTCGGTGAGGGTGGATTCACTTCAAAATTGATGAAGCAGGTGCGAGAGAAACACGGCCTCGCGTATATGGTTGGAAGTCTGATGCAAACAAGCCTTTATACAAATCCAGGAGAATGGTTTGCATATTGCGGTTCCAGTTCCGAGAAGACAGCACAAGCAATATCACTGATCATTGACATTATACGTGAGATGCGCGAAGAACCCGTATCCGAAGAAGAACTACAGTTAACAAAAGATTCCCTTATCAATTCGTTTGTATTCGGATTTGAAAGCAGTTCTCAGATAGCATTTCAACAGATGATGCTTGCATATCGGGAATTTGATCCGGACTTTCTCGTAACATACACCGACAACATCGCGAAAGTGTCAGCGGAGGACGTTCAAGCAGCTGCTGAAAAGTATTTACAACCTGATGGTTTGACAATAGTCACTGTGGGAAACCAAGATAACTTTGATCGTCCCCTTAGTGAATTTGGTACAGTCAACGAGATAACAATTGAGCAGCCTGAGTTGCCTCCAACCGAACCTTTACCTGAAGGGACAGCATCTGACATCGCAAAAGGAAAGGAGATCGTTGTAAATGTTGTCAATGCAATGGGAGGTTTAGATAAGTTAAAAGCAGTAAAGACTGTTGTTTCAGAAGCAAGGTCTACCTTTAATACACCGATGGGAAAAGTTGACGCAGGTGTTGTTGTCTATCAGGTTTATCCGGGTAAACTACGACAGAATATGACCACCGCTCAAGGTGATTTAAGTTTTATGTTTGATGGAGAGGTAGGTTATATCGTGGCTCCGATGGGAGCACAACCACTACCACCAGAGATGTCCCGTTCTCTAAAGGATGCTGTTTTTAGAGACATTATTCCGTTATTCGTCCATCTCGTTGAATCTGATGTCCCTGTTCAATTTGCTGGGATTGAAGATATTAATGGTGAGTCTACTTCTACTCTTCTCGTGAAACAGCCATCGGGTGAAACCCTAAAGGTTTATATTAGCAATGAGACACATTACGTGGTAAAGTATGCGTTTCGTGAATCAGAACAGGGTGTGATAGTTGATAAAGAGAGGTATTATTCCGATTACAGAGAGATCGGTGGTGTGAAGATACCGTATCGTGTTGATGAGCATGTAAACGGGAATCCTTTCACTCAGAGTACAGCTACAAGTGTTAAGCTAAACATTGATGTAGATGAATCGCTGTTTGAGATAACAGAATGAGCGAGTTGTATTTATTACCAGTCAGTGCTTCATTGAACAGAGACACCTTATGCTGTGAAAACGACTTTCTGGTTGCAAGATATGAATAACACACCCACCCAAACACACGCTCAAAAAGAGTGGGTAGAGAATAAAACAGGCAGGCACCCAAAGGATACCTGCCTGTTCGGTTTTGAAAAGTTGTGTAGCGATGTCTAATGTTACCTACGGATACCCTCTTTTCTGAGATATCCAAGCAATAGTACGCGGCGTGAAATGCGAGTATGACACGGAACGATGTTCAACGTTCCCTACGGGGAGTGTAACTTTTGCCTCTGCATACGCATCACATTTCTTTATAGTCTTCATCGGATCTTTATTTGCCCAATAGTCAACATCATTTTGCCAGCCCGACTTATGCATGCCACCTAACTTACCCTTAATTTCACCTTCATCCTCATAAGGTTCTTCGTCTGTTGCCCAGTCATGGTGGAGCTGCGCTCTCAAATACCACGTTCCTTTAACTTTGGGGTTATTGTAGTGTGACTCAAAAAAAGCATAAGCAGACAACGCATGTATATAGGTTGATTGTGCTGCCAACGTGCAGACAGATGTTTCCAGTTGGGAGTTGTCTTCTGAGTCTTCTCCTCGCTGCTTCACCTTCCAAGTTCCAAGATTATCCCAATATCGTGTTTCCTTCTGTTCATCCTCGTTGTAGATGTCATTATCAGAACAAATATCGGATTGAATTGTGATGAAAAAAAGAAGTATCGTAAGGATACATACAAGTTGCTTTCGCATTGGTTTTCTCCTTTTATTTTGGTTTTGGTAAATCTAAAAAATCATACGGATCAATTCCTTCTGACATATCTAAAACTTTCAGGTGAGAAGGAATATCACTTTCTAATAGTGGTCGTCCATCTTCACTGCCATCCCGTAAGACTTCCATGTCATCTGGATTCCCTTTTACAGATCGGATTTTTCTGCCGAATTCTTGCCCAAAAACTGTCCAACGTGGTACCCATTCAACGTAGATCGTACCAGGTATTGAGGGGTAGAATAATCCTGTTCTACGTGACGTTGACATACCTAGAACATCCCGTACACCTTGCTTCCACAACTTTACCCGCACACGATACATCAATTCATAATTAGGATTGTCTGGATCGTGTACGTTATCTAAGGTAGAAGCATCAAAAAGGTCTTGATATGGGAAGTCAGCTGGCAGTTCTGGGTAAGGTCCAAATCCAAACTTTGATACCCGCACCTCATCGGTTGCTAATGGCATCGCTGTTTGTTCTGTTTTCGTTTTCTCTGAATTTAAAACATCAAGTCCACTGGTGTGTTCAATTGATGTTTCCTCTGCGGATGCGTCTATAGGTGTATCAGAAATAGAGTTTGGTGATTCTTCCTTCAATTTTTGTTGTGCTTTGATCTGATCTGCTAGTTCTTGCGCTTCCTTCAATTCAGATTCAAACTGAAGGTCTTCTGCATGTTCGTTGACCATTACAAACGTAAAAGCCCCTATCAATAAGACAATGAGGATTCCAAGTCCCCAGTATAGTTTATATCTCATGG
>VXOP01000099.1 GCA_009839975.1 Candidatus Poribacteria bacterium | reverse complement strand
TCGCGACTTAACGGAGTGATAGTCGGGAATCGGAGTTCCCTCCTACATCTCAAAAAGTACCATTAATTCAAGAGTTTACTATAGAAGGAGTGAATATGGGAACGCAACTCGCAGCACAACTCTATACGGTTAGGGAATTTACAAAAACAGAGGAAGACATTGCGAAGACGATGAAAAAGGTTCGAGAACTTGGGTACGAGGCTGTTCAATGTTCAGCACTTGGACCGATTGAACCTGAAGCGTTGAAAAACATTGTTGATAATGAAGGTATTACAATTTGTGCTACACACACAAGTTACGCAAAGATGCAGGATGATCCGCAAGCAGTGATTGATGAACATAATCTGTGGGGATGCAAACACGCAGCAATCGGTGGACTTCCCGGTGAATATCGGAGCACCGAAGGTTATTCCCAGTTTGCTAAGGAAGCTTCTGATGTTGCAAAACGTCTTGCTGAAGGTGGCTTGACCTTTTCGTATCACAATCACAGTTTTGAGTTGGAACGTTATGATGATGGTCGTACTGGACTGCAGATCTTATATGAAGATAGCGATCCTGCGTATTTTAATAGTGAGATTGACACGTATTGGATTCAGCATGGTGGTGGTGACCCTGCGGCGTGGATTCGCAATTTGAAGGGTCGCGCGCACATTGTCCATCTCAAAGATATGGCAGTTGTCGGTAACTCACAACGATATGCTGAAGTCGGTGAAGGGAACCTTAACTGGACTGCTATTTTGGATGCATGTGAATATGCTGAAGTAGAATGGTATATTGTTGAACAAGATTCCTGCTATGAACGTGACCCGTTTGAAAGTTTAGGTATTAGCTTAAAGAACCTTCAAGATATGGGACTTTCGTAGCACAATAAGGTGTATAATACCTGGAAAAAGAGGAGATAATATGAAAGTAGCAGCAATGTTTGGTGAAGGTAAAGGTGGATTAGTTGACAAACCGGATCCTAAAGCTGGTGGAGATGTTGTTGTCGTTAAAATCCATGCTGTGCCGATGTGCACTGAATACAAAGGATTCAAAGCTGGTAATACAGGTGAACACTTCGGGCACGAAGCAGCAGGTGAAGTTGTAGAAGTTGCACAACCTGGGCGTGTAAAGGTAGGAGATAGGGTTGTTGTGCAACCACAAAACGCATGCGGTAAGTGCAATATGTGTGTTATCGGTGAACATATTCACTGTATGGGGGGACGCAACATACGGGAAATGGTTGAGGGAGATGTTTTCGGTGCAACTTATGCACAGTATATGCACAAGATGGAGGACCTCCTGTTTCCTATCCCAGACGATGTGAGTTATGCACACGGTGGGATGGCGTGTTGTGGACTGGGACCGACATTTGGGGCAATGGAACAGATGGAGGTAGACGCTCTTGATACTGTTATGGTAACCGGATTGGGACCCGTCGGTTTAGGGGGTATCATCAATGCGAGTTATCGTGGTGCCCGTGTCATTGGCGTGGAGAGTCATCCGTATCGTGCAGAACTCGCCAAAAAGTTAGGGGCAGAAGTCGTCCTTGACCCTACTGATGAAGACATTCTCGGTCAAATACGGGAGCTGACAAATGGTATCGGTATAGACAAAGCTGTTGACTGTTCAGGTGCATCTGCAGCACATCGCTTGATGGTTGATGCTGCCCGCAGAAAAGGACAAGTCACATTTGTTGGTGAAGGTGGCGAATTCCCGCTTGCAGCCAGTAGAGATATGATTCGGAAAGGTTTGGTTTTGCGAGGTAATTGGCACTATAACCTCGGTTTCTATCCTAAATTAATGAAGGTGATTAAAGAATCCGCAGATAAGATTAACACATATATCACACATACTTTCCCGATGCGTGATGTTCAGAAAGCCTGGGAATTACAAGCGACAGGTGAGTGTGGTAAGGTTGTCTTGGAACCGTGGGCGTAGTGAAACCCGACATGTTTAAACAAGGCGGTAGGGTGCGATTTCCTAATCGCACCCTACAGAATTGGTGTATTATTACTTTGAGAAAGGAGCATTAGTGGAAGCAAATACAACAGCAGAGAAACGAAAATTCAAACTAACTGATGATGAGTTGAGTCAGTGGAACGATAACGGTTACTTCGTCCGACACAACGTTTTTACGAAAGAGGAAAACGCGGAGATTGCTCAAATTGCAGACGACATTGTTGATGGAAAACGCGTCTTTCCCGAATATCACATCTTTAAAAACGCTTTAGTCATAGATGGTAAAGTGGAGGCAGAAGGCATCCACGCAATGCACAATATCCAATACGTAAGCTGCAACTGCAAAGAATTCCTTGACCGTACTCGCGATCCCCGACTAACAGATCCCGTTGTTGATATTCTTGGACCAGATTTACTCGGTCTTAACAACCTGTATATCTGGAAACCACCCAAGCTAGGTTTAGGTTTTCCGTGGCATCAGGATAAATGGTATTTTAACCATCAATACAAAACCGGGATGACTGTCGCAACCTGGACTGCAATAGATGATGCAGATATAGAAAACGGGTGCCTATACGTTGTCCCCGGAAGCCACAAGGGCGGTGTTCGTGACCATGAGAAACTTGAGGGGTATCAACAGGGAGAATTTAGACAAGCTCAAGGTGTTCGTGATGAAGACGGTGTTCCGGTTGAAATTCCTGCTGGTTCAGTCATCTGGTTCAATAGCCAAGTGCTACACAAAAGTACTGATAATCAGAGTGAACGTTTTCGTAGGTGTAACGTGGCACATTATATCAAAGCCACAACCGAATGGACACGACCCGAGGCGGTAAATATAAAACGACCTCCAATGTATATACGCGGCAAAACCTATCCCGGTATGGCAAATGAAGTTCAACATGATGTTATACCTATTATTGAAGATGATTAGAGGTATAGGAATAGATGAGTGGAAGAATGGAAGGCTGGGAGGATATGGATAAAATAGTTGAGGGACGGGAGTATAGATTGACATCTGATGAAGAATCCTCTTGGGAAGAGAACGGGTTCTTTATCCGTTACGATGTTTTCACGAAAGCAGAAAACGATTCTTTGGCTCAAGTCGCTGACGACATCGCGATTGGGAAACGACCTTTCCCCGCAAAAAACATAAACCAGAACGCACTGGTCAGAGATGAAAAAATAGAAGCATCAGGTGTCAACGCCATGCATTGTATTCATCATATAAACAAACATTCACCTGAATTCCTTTCCCGTACACGCGATCCGCGCTTAACAGATCCTGTTGTTGATTTAATCGGTCCAAATGTCCTCGGACTTAACAATCTATATATATGGAAACCCCCGAAGATAGGTTTAGGTTTTCCGTGGCATCAAGACAAGTGGTATTTTAACAATCAGTATGTAACAGAAAAGACCGTTGGAACGTGGTCGGCAATTGATGACGCGGATGAAGATAACGGATGCCTATACGTAATCCCCGGTAGCCACAAGAAAGAAGTTCATGAGCATGTGAACCTTGAAGGATCACAACAGAACGAGTTTAAATATGCTGTTGGCGCAAGGGATGAAGATGGCATCCCAGTTGAAGTCCCCGCAGGTAGTGTGGTCTTTTTCAACAATCAACTTCTACATAAGAGTACTGATAACCGTAGCGATAGATTTCGTAGATGTAGTGTCGCACACTATATCAGTGCAGATTCACAACGAGTGGAAACCGTAAAGTATCCTCGTCCTGTCATGTGGGTTCGGGGTGATACACACTCAGAAAAGATGGAACCAGTACATCGGGACGTATTACCGATACCTGAAGATTAGGAGCATGAATGGATACAGCAGCAACAACGACTCATAGAGAATTTGCGATGACATCTGATGAAAAAACATCTTGGGAGGAAAATGGATACTTCGTCCGATACGACGTATTCACAAAAGAGGAGAACGATCTCTTACGCCATATCGCTGATGATATTGCTGTCGGAAAAGTACCTTTCCCTGAAGCAAATATAAACCAAAACGCATTAGTACGCGATGGAAAAGAAACAGCGACAGGTATCAATGCGATGCACAAAATTCATGGTGTTAGTGCTTATTGTCGAGAATTCCTTGACCGTGTCCGTGATCCGCGACTGACAGACCCAATTGTTGATCTATTGGGTCCTGATTTACTCGGTCTCGGCAATTTGTATATCTGGAAATCACCAAAGATTGGCTTGGGATTTCCCTGGCATCAAGATAAGTGGTATTTTAATCATCAGTATAAAACCGATATGACTGTTGGCACTTGGACTGCAATTGATGACGCAGACCGTGAGAATGGGTGTCTGTATGTTATTCCAGGTAGCCACAAACACGGTATCTATGACCATGTGGACGTTGAAGGTTCCCAGCAAGCAGAATTCAAGCTTGCACAAGGTGCAAAGGATGAAGACGGTGTTGCCGTTGAAGCACCACAAGGTGCAGTCGTTTTCTTCAACAACCAACTGCTACATAAAAGTACCGACAACCATAGTCTGCGTTTTCGTCGTTGTAATGTGGCACACTATATCAGTGCAAAAGCAGAACGCAAACCTAAGGTGCAGGTAAAGAACCAACGTCCTGTCATGTGGATCCGAGGTAAGATATACCCAGGTAAAATGGATCCCGTATGCCGTGATGTTCAACCAATACCAGACTCCAATTGAATGTCCGGGTAAGGACAAATCCGGTGTGATGTAGCACATTCAGTCTTGATTGTGCTTCTTTCTACAACAACATGCCTTTTCATTTCCCTTCTCCGTACAACATCCATCTTGATATTGCTGTAGCACATTCATCCTTGATTGTGCTTCTTTGGATAACATTCATCCTTCATTGGACTTCTCTGTCCCCCGTTGATAAGACCCAATTCTAAGCATATAACTTTATCGCGTGGGATGACGTGTTTCGTAGCACAATCATGGCTGAATGTGCTACAGCAAGATAAAACCAAATCTAAACCCAGAACTTTATTTCGCAGTATGACGTGTTTCGTAGCACCATCATGGTTGAATGTGCTATTGATATTACCAGCATAAACACATGAAGAGCGACATCTGAACATGGAATTTATCGATTTTTTGCCCATTTTTACTAAAATCTTAGAAAAAGTTCATTTTTTTCCTCATTTTATGCACCCTTTTGGGTAGAAAACTGTGTCATGTATTATAAAGGCAATTGTATAAAGTTATTTATATAAAACATTTGCCGCATCTTGTGTAAGTTAACTCAAGTTGCCACCTATGTAGCACAAACTTTTAGTTTGTGTCAAATGGGCGCAAACTGGAAAGTTTACGCTACAATATTGGTAAATTATCAGCATTTATTCATTAAAGACGGTGTTTCCATGTCTAAAACTCATAGGTGGCAACTTGGAT
>VXOP01000246.1 GCA_009839975.1 Candidatus Poribacteria bacterium | reverse complement strand
GGATTGGTCCACATAGAGAATATGAAAAGTTGCTTAGACGAATTTGAACTAATTCTATTCTCCAACTAATTGTTGTAAGAGAATTAGAACTTAAGACTACTAATACCATTTCTAAGAAATGATGTTGCATTTTAAAGAAGAAAGGAGTGAAATGGCAAAAGCGTTTGCCCCAGGCAACATCTCATGTGTATTTAAAATCATCACACACACCGACCCAGCACGGATGCATTCTCTCGGAATGGGATTCACTGTCCAAGAAGGTGTAGAGGTTAACGTTTCTGAACATCATGAAACAACAGTACACTTTAACAAACAGAGGATAAATTTTCCAACCGTCCGTGCTGTTGTGAATCACCTAACACAAAATATAGGTGTCAGAGGAATAAAGGTGAATCTTACTTCACCACTTCCACTCGGTTGCGGATTCGGGTTGAGTGGGGCTGCCTCCCTCGCTACAGCTTACGCAATAAACGAACTGATAGAATTAAAGCAAGATAATGAAAAACTTGCCATGATTGCACATATAGCTGAAGTGGAAAACCGCACAGGATTAGGGGATGTCTGCTCGCAATACCACGGCGGATGTCTCGTTAAACTAAAGGAAGGCGCGCCGCTTGTAGCAGACACTTTACCAATTCCAGAACAACCTATCTATTATCGCTACTTCGGTCCAATCCAAACAAGCGAAGTCCTCAGAAATACCGAACAAACCAAACGCATCAATCACGCTGCCGATACCGCATTAACCGCTCTAAAAAAACTGACAAATACCCAAATCAATCCTGAGATGTTAAACGACTGTTTCGCTGTAGCGAAGCAATTCTCAGTGGAAAGTGGATTACTATCGGACAAACGTGTTATAGATACCATAGCACAAGTTGAAACGTCCGGAGGTGTCGCCTCAATGATTATGCTGGGAAACGGCGTCTTCAGCACACACGCATTTGATGGAGCAACGGAAACACAACTCGCAAAAAATCCAGCACGACTCATCTAAAACACTGTTTCACTCCTAATACCGCACAAACAAATGCAAGCAACAACCATACTCCTCTTGCTCCTCATAGCAGTTTCACCTACCTTCTCAGAGATAGTTTTTGAGGATGTTTCTTTGGGTTTCAACGATGGATATAAAAAAAGAAAATGGGCACCGCTGAATATAACTGTTCGTAGTCAGAATGAACCCAACACCTTCACTGGAGAACTCATAGTTGAGGTCCGAAACCTCAATTCCGATGAACCCATTTACCAATATGCAACACCTTTGCAGCTAAGTAAAACAGATCGGAAACATAAAAGACTCTATATCTACTGTCCTAAGAAGGATATAAAAATAATTGCTCAACTTCTTCCGAGAGATGATTCTGAACAAGGTATCCAAGCATACAATTCAGATACATTGGTGAAGTATGAATTGACACCACAAACACAAATTAAAAACAGAGATTATTTTGTATTAGTATTGGCACCAAGTGGAGACAAGATCGCTAAATTTGCTGATAAAATGAAACTAAAGCTAAATGAAACACAGGACGTGGATGAAACACAAGCACATGTTAGATATCTTCCTAATTCACGTGCAATGCCAACACAGTGGGCAGGATATAGTGCCGTTGACCTCCTAATAATTAGAGAGGCATCATTAACCGACAGACGTATCTCTACATCACAGCAGAACGCACTCTTAAATTGGGTGCAACATGGAGGAACGCTTCTCTTATCAGGTGGCAGCAATTATCAATACTTACAAGGGAGTTTCCTTGAGCAATATCTACCAGTAAAACTCATCCATGATGAAACTAAGGATTCAGTTCCACCTATTCTAAAACAGCAATTCGGACTTGATACAACGTCTAAACCTAATGACGTACACACCCCTTATAAGAATATCTATTTTGAGCCAAAAAAGGGATGCCAAACGTTAATCGGGACAGATGATCAGATATACATCGCAAAACGAAACTTTGGCAGCGGTCAAATTATATGTTTGGCTTTTGATTACAATGCACCACCATTTTCAAATCTAAAAGCAGGAGAGATATTCTGGCGTTGGTTGCTCATGACGCACGGAAAATCGTCTAAACGATTTGCTGACAAATACGCACCCTATCGGGAACACGAAAAAAAGATAAATGAACTTTTTCTATCAAAAATGCCGACACAAGTCCCACTCATTAAACTCTTAACTATTATATTGCCACTCTATCTAATCGGTTGTGGTGGAATTGTCTTCTATGTTGGCAGACGCAATTCTTCACCACGTAAGAGAATACACAGGTATTGGATCGGTACACTCATAATCGTCCTCGTGTCAGTTAGTGCAATCGGATTTGCAAGAGTAGTTTTACCAAAAGACGTAGAAATAGACCTATTTTCTATACTAACGATCTATCCAGAAAGGAAGAACGCGCATCTGCAAACGTATATTTCTCTCAGGAGTTTTGCCTACACAGAAACATCTATTACTTTATATCAGGACAATGTTATTCGTCCCTTACTAAACGAAGGCAGAACGCAACCCGCTGAGTTTTATCAAAATACACAAGCCTACTTGGAAGAAATTATCGTGGAACCTTGGAGTCCAAGTACTTATGTGTACGATCATTTTTTCACTGCCGACACACAACTAAATGAGATGAAACTCGAGAATGCATGGATAATAAACGGTGAAAAAGCAGTCGATTTAGGGACAATCACAATCGGAAAGGATAACAAACTGCCACAAGAACCCCTAAATGAAATTGTAAAGAAGATACCTCCTACCGACGAACTTGCTGGAAAACGGGAAAAATTCGCCAAAATATTGCAGCAGGAAGGTCTGTTCTTATATCTTTCTAAACCTGAAAACCTACTTAATACAGACGATATAAAAACCCAAACTATACTAATTGGCTGGCATCCAACAGCGATCCCAATAAGACAAGAAGGCAGCAATAGAATTGTAGATAGTGAAACATTCGTAATAATGTATCTTGATGCCGAAAGCAATTGACAACATCAATTGTAAAAATGTATAATATCAACAAGAATACAGGATGAGGTAATACCAAAACTGTATTAGCGAAATCCGGATACGGGAATGAAAAGTAAATAGATAGAGAGACGAAATCTGAAGGTGAACTGATGGACGTGCTATCACTCGGAATTTTCGTAGTTGATGTCCTCGCAAAACCGATAGATGCCTTCCCCGAAAAAGGGAAATTAACACTATTTGACCAATTGGAAATCCATACCGGTGGGTGTGCAAACAACACCGCAATCGCACTGTCACGCCTCGGTGTTTCTGTGGGAGCTATGGGTAAAATCGGAAATGACCATTTCGGACACCTACTCCTACAAACACTTGATGAAAACCGGGTTGACACCACCGGTATCCAGCAAGATGATAGCACGAATACATCGTTTACTTTTGTAGCAGTCGCTTCGGACGGCGAACGGAGTTTCTGCCACTACATCGGCGCAAACGGAGAACTTAGCGAAAACGACATGGCGTGGGATATAATCAAAACAGCAAAAATACTACACATCGCCGGAGCTCTCGTCATGCCAAAATTTGATGGACAACCGATGGCGAATGTTCTCAAAAAAGCAAAAATGTTAGGTATAAAAACCTCACTCGATACTGCTTGGGACGCTACAGGAAAATGGTTAGAAACGCTGGAACCGTGTTTACCCTATGTTGATATTTTCCTACCCAGTTTAGTTGAAGCACAACAACTCACAGGAACATCCGAACCTAACGAAATCTCTAAATTTTTACACGATTATGGCATCAACACCATCGGAATTAAAATGGGAGAAAACGGCAGCTACGTTTCAACGGTAGAAGAAGCATTCCAGGTGCCCGCATATCCTGTTGACATCGTTGATGCTACCGGGGCAGGCGATGCTTATGTCGCAGGATTCCTGGCAGGAACAGTTAAAGGATGGGACATAAAATCAACAGCGGAATTAGCATCAGCCACAGGTGCTGCATGCGTAACTGCTATCGGAACAACAGCAGGAATCCAAAACCTTGAAGAAACAATCAGAATCACTAAAAACCGCAATACTAAATAAACTAAAACACGGACACAGAATATGAAGGATACCGCAATCGTTCAAACACAAAACTTGTCAAAATGGTATGGCGAAGTCATGGGGGTGAATGATGTCACATTAACCATTCAACACGGCATTACCGGACTCCTTGGACCCAACGGAGCAGGTAAAACAAGCCTTCTCAAATTAATGACAGGTCAGCTCAAACCGAACAAAGGGCACATCACAGTCCTAAACGAACCTGTTTGGAACAACTTCCTCCTAACCAAAAGAATCGGTTACTGTCCAGACATAGAATTAGCATATCAATTTATGACCGGCTTTGAGTTCGTAGAATTTTTCGCCACATTAAATGGATATGAGAAAAATGAGATCAGGAATCGCACTATAAAGGCACTGGAAACAGTGGACATGACTTCCGCTGGAAATAGACAAATCGGTTCTTATAGTAAAGGGATGCGGCAACGTATAAAACTTGCACAAGCACTGGTGCATGATCCAGAACTGCTCTTCCTTGATGAACCCCTCACTGGACTTGACCCAATCGGAAGACGGCATATCATAAACCTTCTCGCAGAACTCACAGAACAAGGCATCAGCATTGTTGTATCAAGCCATATCCTATATGAAATAGAAGCGATGACCGAAACCATTCTGCTCATCCATCAAGGACGAATTCTGGCAGAAGGAACGATTTCCGACATCCGAGAACTGATTGATGAGCATCCACATAAGGTCTACCTCAATGCTGACGAACCAAGGCGTTTAGCACAAACCTGTCTACCGTTTCAAGACATCCTCAGTGTCACCTTTGGCGATGAAGAGGGGGATGTTATTATTGAAACAGCAAAACCTGACGTCTTTTATGATCGTCTACCCAAAATACTCATTGAAAACGAATTAAAAGTGTCTCAACTCTACTCACCCGATGACAATCTTTCTGCTGTCTTTAAGTATCTCGTGGGATAGACCTGATCTTCTTCGTAAGTATCCATAACCAAACAATATCACTTACCTCTAGCCGTTTAATCGTAATTCACAAAAATTATGTAACCGTTTCCCACCTAACCCGCGTCATTATATACTGATAACACATTCAGCAATTTACCACTTCCATGAGGCGTCAAATGAAAAACGAAGATGTTGAACTCATACACCAAATCCTATCGGGTGATGAAAACGCTTTCGTCAGTTTAGTCAATAAATACAAAAAGCAGGTGCATGCCCTTGCTTGGCGAAAAGTAGGTGATTTCCACATCGCAGAAGAAATCACACAAGACACCTTCCTCAAAGTCTATCAGAAGTTATCTACATTGA
>VXOP01000206.1 GCA_009839975.1 Candidatus Poribacteria bacterium | reverse complement strand
AAGTTATATCTTCTAAATTATTAAACAGAATCGACTGCTCTTGGCTGGTTACTATAGGAAAACCGTAGTGTTTATTGTTGTATTTCATCGATTTTGCCTCTTTAGTACGTCTTTTCAAGAACACAAGATGCTTTTGAAGCCTATTCAACAGATATTCGTTTGAAAACGCTACTATATGACTCATAAAAGAATCAAAATATTGTTGAAAACTGTTATCGATTTCAACACCAACGCTGTTGCGTGCAGATGTCATGGCAGCAGTAACCGTGGTTCCTGTGCCTAAGAACGGATCAAGAATCACATCACCCTTGACAGAGTACATATTTATGAGCCTATAAGCCAACTCGAATGGGAACGCTCCACTTCTCAATCTTGACATACCATCCGAGAGTTTCTGTTCTTTTCCCTTAATGTCTGTCCATACATCCGAATACCAGATATTCCTTTCTTCCCAAAACAGTGCACTTTCACGTCTGTTTTCTTTTTCATCCTCTGTTTTAAATTCCCTTTTTTGTCCTTTTCTGAGTATTAGAATGTATTCGTGCTCTAAAGTCACATAAGCACCCGCAGGCAGCATACCTGAACCCATAAATTTGTTAGGTGTATTTGCTTGTTTTCTCCATAGAATATCGGGTAGTGCTGAAAAACCTAACTCTAATAGATAATTCAAGATTCTTGCATGATTCGGGTATAAACAAAAATCATCTTTAACTTTCCTTGTTGCATCACCTATATTGATGCATGCAAATCTACCGTTCTTTAGCACTCTGAAGACTTCATTCCACACAGAATTGAGAATTTCATGCATTAAATTAAACGCCAATAGACCCTCCCCGCAGGATAATGCTTTTAGGATGTCTGGATTCTGATTTCCAAACATTTCATCCCACATTTCTATCATTGGATAAGGAGGAGAAGTAACTATCAGATCAATACTCTCTGATGGAATGCTCTCTAAGTTCCGTGAATCTTGGTATAGGATTTTATGTATAGTTTTCATAGAAGGTATTACCTAAAGTGGAATTGTTGGGAAACAGGAACAATCACACTATTCTTGTATAATAATAACATACTTAGTATTAGTCTTCAACGAAATTCAGTAATAAGGAGGATTTTCGTTTGATGAATGGGGCAGAGAAGCGCAATGAAGGATGAAGGTGGTTGTAGAAAGAAGCACAATCAAGGATGAATGTGCTACAGCTGCAATCAATATGAATGTTGTGCATAAAAGCGCAATGATGTGGACTGTGTAAATAAATCTATATTCTACCATAGTAAAGAAATAACGTCCAAATATGCAAGAAATGTGATATACTATCTTTCAATTCTGTGGGAGGACTATAATGGGTAGAACATTCAATAAATCATTGGCATGGCGAGAACGAGCTAAAACCGCATTGGTCGGTGGTGGACAACCCCATAAACAGAGCAACCCGCCACAACCGATTATGGTCGATCGTGCGAAGGGAGCACACTTCTGGGACGCAGATGGTAATGACTATATCGATTACCTGATGGGATACGGTCCGATGATCCTCGGGCATGCATATCCATCAGTAATAGAAGCAGTGGCAAAAGCACTGGAACAAGGAAATGTATATAACGTTGGTCATACTTTAGAGATAGAACTCGCTGAAAAACTTATTGAGATTATACCATCTGCTGACAGAGTCGCATACTTTGTAGGGGGTTCGGATGCCACCTCGGGTGCCCTAAAGTTTGCACGCGCATACACTGAGAAGGACAAAGTTATTCGGTGCGGATACCACGGATGGCACGACTGGTGTCATAGCACACGTGGACATTTAGCAGCAAGTGCAGAAGCAACACTTAGTGTTGGATTCAACGATATTGATGCGCTTGAAAACCTGTTCAAGGAAAATCCAGGTGAAATAGCGTGTCTGATTATGGAACCCTCAGGACATGATCTCCCCAAAGAAGGATACTTGGAAAATGTAAAATCTGTTGTAAATGTTAACGATGCAGTGTTGATCTTTGATGAAGTCAAAACAGGTTTTCGGTATGCTTTAGGCGGTGCACAGCAATACTTCGGTGTCACACCGGATATGTCTGTCTTTGGTAAAGCACTTGCAAATGGATTTGCTACTGCGGTTGTTGTTGGCAGGAAGGACATTATGGATGAAGTGAGTGACGTTTGGGTTGCTGCTACATTTCACGGTGAAGTTTCCCTCGTTGCGGCTGCAATGGCTACCATCGCTGAATTGGAGGCGAAAGCCGGTGTTGATTTCATGTGGAAACAGGGACAAAAACTATTAAATGGGTATAGAGAAATGACAGACCGTTTAGGAATCCATCAAGCACGTATTGCTGGAATCGCACCAATGCCTTTTTTCGGTCTAAACGCAAACAGTGATAAGGAAAGTCTATTCCGCAGAACTTTCTATGAAGCAACTTTAGATGGAGGATTGTATCTACCCGAAGGACATATCTGGTTTATGTCTATGTCACATTCCGATGACGATATTGCCAAGACGCTCAATGTGTGTGAAGACGCGTTAAAACTCGCGAAAGTCAGAACGTAAGCCAGAACATAAGAATTCGTCATTATCTGATAATACCATTTCTAACTGAAGATTTATTAGTTGTAGCACATTCTTCCAGATTGTGCCGTTCTACGTTTCATTGCTAATAGTCGGTAATGAGAGAGAATCTAATAGAAATGGTATAATATGTAAAACTAATTAAAAACAGAATAGGATGATTTTATGACACCTGCTACAGATTACACAAAACCCTTTATTGTTGATAAGAACTTGGGACGGGCACTTGATGAAGACAATGCCAATCTCCCTGAAACAAACGCTGACGGTTTACCTGTCGTTCTACCTACACAAGAACAGAAATACGTTTTTGACAAACAGGGATGGTTATTAGTTCCCAGTGTATTGTCAGGGGATGAACTAAAAGAGATGCAAGATTTTTGCTATCGTTTACGGCATGAACCGGAGTCTATCCCCGCACATGAACGTTCCCCTTTAGGTGGACCGATGCAAAAGTTGTCCGACCATCCAAACGTTGTCGGATTTCTCAATGAGTTTCTGGCACATCCAGCACTATCAAGTCAAGAATGCTACGGTTTTCGCATGGAATCGTGTCACATGTTCTATCGCACTGTAGGGGATGGGAACTTTGGGCCCCATAATGGCAATGGAATGCTACGATTTCCCGGAGATTCACATCTGTACAGATGTATTCCTGGGAAAGCGTATAGCGGTTTAACCCGAATCGTTTGGGAACTCAATCCTGTCAAGTATAGACAGGGAGGAACGCTTTTCATCACAGGCAGTCATAAAGCGGTATATACTGCACCAGATTCAATTCAGAGTCCGGATTCCCCAATATGGGATACTTATGAATGTCCTGCAGGTTCCTTGCTATTTTTCACTGAAGCGTGTACGCATAGCACTCACAAATGGACTAACGAAGAAAACAACAGGGTCGCAATTTTTAGTTGTTACAACACTGTGAATAGCAAATGGCATGATTGGAATCCACATCCGAAGTTGCTGGAAGAGATGCCACCGAAACGACAGACACTCTTTCGACCCGTCCGTGCTGCGAATAATCTGATTGGATGACCGTAATTAAATCCATCACGTATCGGTTTTAACTTTTCTTGATTGCAAAAAGCGATAAAATGTCCATACACCTGAGATTAAAATCACTATGACTAAGATGACGATACCAATATTGACATAATTACGCCAAGGATTGAGCTGCCATAAACGTTGACCAGCCATTTTAGCCTCTGGACTGCCTTTCTGTGCATTTAGTTTTGCCAGTTTCCAGTATTTCTTCGCTACTTCAGGTTGCTGATACGAATCTGCCAATTGTGCAGTCACTATTATATACTTCACATCTTGTACCTGTGAACGGTCAATAGCATCAGCAAAAGTGCTAAGGAGTAAAGTGGTCAAATCCTCTGATATAGCCGGAAAATCGGTCGTGTCTCCGATCCCTTTCTGAAACGCATTGACTGCTTGCTGGTGGTTGTTCCGAGCAAACTCAAACTCAGCTATCTCAAACCACGTCATTCTGTTTAGCTTGATAGGTTGATCAATTGACTCAAACCCGTCATAAGTGAAGGTAGCAGAACCGTGGTAGAAATCTCCTTTCTTAGCATACAGTGTGTATTCACGACTCGGCGTTAGCAAATTATCAATGCTCCAATCAGCAAAAGTGTACGTTCCATCGTCATTGACCTGTGCGACATATTCTGTTCCTTCAATTGAAACCCTCGTACCAGCGACATCCTCACCTGTTGAAGTTGTCACAGTGCCATAGACAGAGATTGGCGTCAATACCCATGCAAAGTTTACCACCTCACCCTGTTTTAATTCCAATTCAGCAGTTTTTGGTTCAGTTCTATTGAAACCTGCTTTGCTGACAGACACTGTATAACTTCCTTTTAGGAGCCCCTCTGTGAACAACTTAGGTGTCAACCCGCTTTCTGTCTCATTTAGCATAATCTGTGCCGCTTCAGGAAATGTTGTAACTTTAATCGCAGGACTTAATTTCATCACCGTGTCGTCAACATCTCCTATAGGCGCGAAAATTGACCTATCAAATGACCTGTTTTCCTGAATGTATTGAGAAATCTCTATAACACTCATCAGTCTATTGTCATCAGCATCCGTTTCATCGGTAGATAACGCATCAATAAATGCCTGAAGAAAGGATTGATTTCCAATTGGTTCAACTGTGTCTGCCGGGTGAATTACATTTAAAGAACTACCACCAAGAATCTCCCTGTTCGCGTAATATATACCTAAATTCTCTTCGTTTGCATAGCTGTCGATAATAACGAGTACTCTGTTTGCACGAGTTTCTTTGAACCACTTATTCAAGGTAGAGTCTTGTATTGTTTCCTCCGATTGTGTTGTAAAATGCATACTGTTTGAATTAGAGGGTTTTGACACTTCACCGTGAAAAAGGAAGACGACAGTCTCAATTGTGGTAGTTTTGTTCCCTATTTCATTGAGTGCCGCATGAATCTCCTCATTTGTTGCAATCTCACCCTCAACACGATGGATATTGTCCTTGGATACTTTCCCTTTACCGACTAATTGACCTGTTAATGTGTTCAACATCCTTTTCGTCCGTGCATCAGGTGTTGCATCAACTAACAGCCAATATGTTTCTGAATCTGTAGGTTCAGCTGAACTAAAGTCTGCAACCAAAGTAAATATAGAGAACAATAGTATGATGGTTGTGATTTTCTGGTGAAGCATGCTTGATACCTAACATCTACCTACCGTGAATTGCTCTTAAATCCAGTCTTGCGTTCACATCATCAGAAACAGCATTAGTCGATAGAATTAACCTATATATTTCCGTGCAAATGTGTCCATTGCACTTCT
>VXOP01000212.1 GCA_009839975.1 Candidatus Poribacteria bacterium | reverse complement strand
CGGAGATGTCTTCCGATAGGTCAAAAGTTTGATAGACCCACGATTTGACTTGGACAAGCTGCCGTGGATCACTTTTCTGTTGTGAATTGAATATATTCAACACTGTTGTATAACCTCCTTTAAACCTTCATTCTATTATCTGAGTGTGATGTCTATAAATTGCTTTCAAGCTGTGAAAGCAAGTATTCAACGAGTTCATGCCACTTTGTAGCCATCTCGTGTGCAGGAATACGTTTCTTCTTCCACGCGTCTGTACACCGTTGACGATAGTCAAGTCCGTATTCAGAAATAATCCACCGCTCGTAGTTGCCTATCCATGTAAGACCTTGGGTGAGCAAACTAAAAACGCGACGCCACGCTTCCACATCACATGGCTGTGTAAGTTCTGGGAGTTGACCCAAATTCCATATCGGCAACGAAAAATCAACCGATGCTGTCTGTTTAGGCGCGAATTTGTAACGCCGTAAGAAAATCCCTCTTCGTCCCCCATCGCCGTAGAAAAACCCGAATCCCCATAAAATAACTCTGCTTCTACCAGAGCCACGCCACTCATAAGCAGGACTTCCGTGCTTGCCTGCCGGCGGTCGATGTCTGCTAAAACCGTAAGCGAGCAGCGCATTGCCATCTGCCCGGCGAATGTCCTGTCCCCAACACCACAACTGTTGGTCCAACAGCGTCGTCCCAATCTTCCGGATCTTATTCAAGGCACCTAACCAACGCGCAGATTCGTCTTCCGTTCTGCCAGACATGAATTATTCCCCTATAAGAAGCCGCGTAGTAACGCTTATACGACAGGACCTGCCCCGTGAACGCTTGCCACTGCGAAGCCTTTTAACGCACGGTTCGTTCATTTTTTTTCAAACCCGAACAAGGGAGATCGAAACCGATCAAAACGGTGACTATCAAAGGTTGAAGGCAATGGAAGTAGTGCATCTTTTCGTGAAACAGCTTCCGCCCAATCCACGAGTCGCGCATAGTCTTTATGGCGTTTTATCTGTCCTAACCACACGACACCGCTCGGTGATGTGATACAGATTACATTTGCAAGATCGCACGGCCCAAGACAGCCTTCGCTGATTGTCAATGTTATTGAAGTGGACAGCCGCCTGTGCCGCCACTCCCTTTTGAGCCATTCAACCGGTACGGACGGTTTCCGTTTCTCTGTCACGCCACAACAACAACCCTTACAAACTATTATATGCATTAAGACACGCCGCCTTGATGCCAACTTGGGTGACGATTCAATTCCATCTACCCGCATACCCTTTTCCTGCATACTGTTCAAATCTCCGCTTGACATTGCTGATGATATTCCTCTAAGGCACAGTTCGCATTTACAATCGTCTCTAATTTCTCAGGTTTTCTGTGTGTTACACTCCTGCAAATATACCGATTCATCACTACCCAATGACTTTCAAGGGTAGTGATGAATTTTATCGGTATTAGTAGCAATTAATTTTCCAGGTACTTATTTCAAAATAATCATCCGCCTCATCTGATCGAAAGACGACGTGGACAATCGGTAGAAATAAACACCACTTGAAACCCGCTCACCTACATCATTTAGACCATTCCAATAGGCAGCACGTGACCGGTCTTGATAGAAACCCGCTGACTTAAAACCAAGCGAAATCGTTCGCACCAGTCCCCCTGTTATATCGTAAATTGATAAAGTCACAGAGGCTGACTCCGAAAGGCGGTAAGGTATCCACGTTTCGGGATTGAACGGGTTGGGATAATTCTGCAACACAAGACTCTGCTTCGGTATGCCAATCCCCTTTAGTGAAATAGGGAGAACAGCGTTTGCAAGCGTTTCTGGTGTCACGACGAAATTCAGTTTCTCCGAAGCAATCTCTCCGGTTACATCCGCAACGGTGACTTCCAGCCTGTCGCCAACTCGGACGACGCTCTGGTGAGAGGGATCGGCAGTCGCTGCGGCGAAGTAACCATCCCGCACACGATTCGTCATAATAGCGTTCGTCCGCACGTTTCGTACAGTGACCAGATAACCATCAAGGTTCTGCACACCTTCTAATTTTCCACTGACAACGAAAGCCCAAGTACTATCTGACGTGTCAAGCGATCTTGCCATCGGTGCCGCAGCAACTTGAGGAAGATTCGTCCACGGTGCCCCGATAAAGGCAACTTGTCGGGCACGCGGCACGTTGACAATGTACCCCTTTGCCCCTTCAATAGCGAACCCGTTGTCTGGGGCATCCGGTGTCCAGCCAACGTACTTTTGGTTGACATCATCAAACTTAATTACCATCGTTGCACCAACCAACTCTGACAGGGACCGAGCGTTCATCGGCGTGCGAGGTTCCAGCGGTAAAGAGATCATGTTCAAACCTTCGGAGAGAGAAGCGTAGTAGACATGGCTGAAGTCATCTTCATCGGTGACTGTTTCATGACTGTGGTCATCGTCACTTGCTGGCGCAGGTCCCAGCGGTGCAACCCAATTCAAGGCTGTCATATTCAATGGATGCCCTTCAACAGAAAATGTCCTGCTGACTGTTACTGTGTCAAGGTCAACTTCAAGGATCTCACTTGCATTGGGATTGCTGACATAAGCGAACCCACTACCGACAGTAAGCGCGGGACGGTGACCTTCCGCTGCACTGAAATCTCCAACCACTTGTACCGATCCGAGCAACGTCCAATCGCTTGGGTTGAACACCTGCAACAGACCGTCAACGGTCAGCACTGCTAATTTATCCCCATGTTCCTTCTCAAAATCGAAACCTCTGTAGTCTGTTGGGAGTTGCTGAATGTCGTTCGGATCAATCTCGGTAGAATCGGGGTTGATACGGACGAGGGCTTTGTAGCCCGGATCCGGGCGGCTACCGTAATTGCCGATAGCAAACGGCTGGGCATGATGAGACCTGACGATGCTCGTTCGCAGACCGTCAGGATAAGCAATCTTGTGTGCGGAGAACAGACCCGTTACCGGGTCGTGGGTCATCACAAAAACGCCACCATCCCCCGTGCCATCCTCACGTTTCTCATTACAGCCAGCTATGAAATGTTCGCCGACTATCGTTTCACCGTGCATACCGAGGCAAGATGCTTGGAAATCTTCCTTGTCGTTGAACGTTTGAACAATATTTCCCTGTTCATCAACTACCGCAAAGCCGCTCGGAAGTGATCCGAACTCACGGTCAGGATCGGGGAGCGAGAAAATTATCTTTCCACCGTGCACCGGTGCTCCGACACCGTGCTGCGGCGCAGAGGTAATTATGAGCGTGTCCGGGTTGGGTAAGAACAGATCTTCCTCGCGCACGGTGACGTTCTTTGAATCTACACCCTCACCAAAGTTGCCATCGAAGTGGATGTTAACGCGCCCATCGTGTGAAACAAAATGAATGGGTCTTTGCGAGTTTGCAAGTTCGCCGGTCAGGTTGAACGGCAGCAAGCTCGGCATGCCTTTCTCCTTATCAAAATGATCGCCGTGCGCTTCCAAGTACAGACCGGAGTCTATGAAATTGACGCTATTGGCACCGGCTTGAACAGCAGCTGCAATGCGACCACTTTCGGTCGTGTAAACACGCGCAGCCCCTTCTACCATAAAGGTTGCTATCACTTCTCCACTCTCAAGTTCAATAAGTTGGAGTAAACCCGTTTCGCCATCTGCAACAAGTAACCGACCAAGCGGTTCATCATCATCATAGTCTTGCGCAATGGCTTGCATTGAGATGATCGAACAGAATATCAAAAACATAAACAGAGCCAGTTTGGCTCTCCTACAAGTAGGCATAACTGTAAATTCCTTTCAATTTATATTGTTTTAAGATTCAGCATGAATCTATATATCACGTCTCTCCAAATTATACACAAACAATTTAGAAAACTGTATCGCAAGAAACCCCGCTTGTTACAGCAGGCTGCGATACAACGCCAAAATCCCTTAATACGCTTGTAGGAGACGCGACTAATATTAACGGATTTGACTTACGCCACATACTTAAGCAAGAACCATGCCAATCGCTGAAATTGTGATATCCATTCCTGTCATAACTCTGTCTGTCAAGGCGGTACAAAGATCCATACCGCACAGGATGTGATCAGGTAAATTAAAAGATTGTTTTTTGTTGAATGTTTCAATATGAAGCACGTTTAGAATCAGTATGGGTTTCGAATCCTTTAATGAAGCGGGTTTCCGCGTGTTGTATTTCAAAATGAAACACTGTTTCATTTTGAGAAAACGTTTTTTGATAGTAGGTCATATTTCTCCAATTTCCGATAAAGTGTAGTTCTACCGATACCCAACTGCTGTGCAGCATAGGACATATTACCGTCCGTCACTTTGAGCGCATGGACGATCGCTCTCCGTTCAACTTCGTCAAGCGGCACAATAACACTGGTATCCATTGGGTCACTTGTAGCGACTGGTGAACTCTCTTGTGTTAGGCATACAGGGAGGCTTTGGAGTTGCAGCAGGTCTGTCGTCTCATATAAAACCGAACTCGCAATAATATTTTCCAGTTCGCGCACGTTGCCTGGGAAGTCATGATGCTTCAGCACTTGTAAGGCATCAGTAGAAATGTCACGAATGGATTTCTCTGCATCTGCGGCATATTTTCTTAGGAAGTGATCTGCCAAGATAGGGATATCTTCGCGCCGTTTTCTGAGTGGTGGAACCGTGATGTGGAACGCCGAGAGTCTATAGAACAGATCCTTACGGAAATCTCCATCTCTGATAGCATCCTTTAAATCCTGATTCGTAGCAGCCAGAATCCGAAGGTCAATGGAGATGGTGCTTGTGCCACCAAGTCTTTGACATTCTCGTTCTTGCAGGACACGCAGCAACTTCGCTTGCAAAGTGAGTGGCATATCCCAAATTTCATCCAGAAAAAGTGTACCGGTGTTCGCTTGTTCAAACTTCCCGATTCGTCGGTGGGTCGCTCCAGTGAAAGCCCCGCGTTCATGACCAAATAATTCACTTTCAATCAAGTCGGTTGGTATTGCAGCACAATTGATGGCTACGAAAGGGCCTACTTTTCGCGAGCTGTTAACATGTATTGATTGTGCGATTAATTCTTTGCCGGTCCCAGTTTCACCTTGAATTAGCACAGTAATATCCCCTGCTGCCGCTGTTTTAATCTGGGTGAACACTTGTTGCATTTTTTTATTTTTGCCAATGATTTCGCCAAAGGAATGGTCTGTTTCAAGTTTGGTCTGTAATGCCATGATACCCCCTTTCATAAAAATTAACGTGAGTTGGATATACCGAACATCTCTCAGATCTTCGCTGCCTCCTTTAGGGAGCACCTACCCGGACTTGATAGAAACCCGCTGGCTGAAAACCAACAGATTATAACTCCGATCCCCCAATCAAAGCATGCACAATCGTATCAATATTATGTCGGATCATCCCGATGTAGGTACCTTCAGGTGTTC
>VXOP01000413.1 GCA_009839975.1 Candidatus Poribacteria bacterium | reverse complement strand
GATGCCCCCGACTGGACTCGAACCAGCATGCCAATTAAGGCACAGGCCCTCAACCTGCCGTGTATACCAATTCCACCACAGGGGCATTTAGAGGTCTAATTATTATACTTTTCAAGGAACAGAATGTCAAGTTAATTTAGGAAATGAAAACAGATGCAAAATTCTGAACCGTCACTTGAGCGACTTCTCACAAAAGAACTTCAAGGAGAAGTGCGATTTGACCCGTACTCAAAAGCACTCTACAGCACAGATGCGAGTCTTTATCAGATAGAACCTATTGGTGTTGTTGTTCCGAAACATAAACAGGATGTCATCCGAACGATACAGATAGCAGCTGAACGACAGATCCCTATTCTGCCCCGTGGTGGTGGAACCAGTCTGGCAGGACAATGTGTTGGCAAAGCAATCGTGTTGGATATGTCCAAGTATATGAACAAACTGATTGCATTTGATGTTGATGAACATTGGGCGCGGGTAGAACCTGGGATCATCCTTGATGAACTGAACCACCAACTCAAACCCCATGGACTGATGTATGCTCCTGATGTGGCTACGAGCAGTCGCGCCAATGTCGGTGGCACAATTGGTAATAACTCCGCAGGTTCACATTCCCTCATCTACGGCAAGACGATTGATCATGTCATGTCATTAGACCTTGTGCTTGCTAATGCTGATGAAATAACTGCCTCCCCGTTATCCTTTCCTGAAGTCGCCACCAAGAAACAAGGGAATTCCGTAGAAGCACATATTTATAGAGAAGTTTGCAGAATATGTGATGAGAATGCCGATGAGATTCGTAAACAATACCCGCGTATTCTACGTCGGGTTGCAGGATACAATCTTGATGAATATGTATCTGACGCAGGTTCAAAAGAGGTAACTCCTTACCGTAGAGATGGCTGCGATAACCATCGTCCCTTCAGTTTAGCAAAGATCGTTGTCGGTTCGGAAGGCACACTTGCGACAACAGTTGAAGCGACAGTCAACCTTGTTTCCATCCCTAAGATGACATCCCTCTGTGTCGTACACTTCAGGTCTCTGATTGCCGCTATGGAGGCAATGCAACCGATCTTAGCGTGTCATCCAACAGCAGTTGAGTTGATTGACAAAACTATACTCGGTATGGCACAAGGTTCTATAGAGTTTTCCCGTCTTACCAGTTTTATTCAAGGCGAACCGGAAGCACTCCTTGCAGTTGAGTTTTACGGTCAAACAGAAATAGAATTGCATGAACAGATGGATCATCTTGAGAAAACATTAAAGAGCGATGGTTTCGGTTACGCTTTTGTGCGGTGCTACACACCCGAAGAAAAGGCACGCGTGTGGGAAACACGAAAGGCAGGACTCGGACTGCTCATGGGAATGAAAGGAGATGCAAAACCGATAGGATTTGTAGAGGATGCTGCTGTTCCTATAGAGAACCTACCCGAATATGTGAGACGATTTGACGAAATCGTCACGAGACATGATACCACCGCTTCATACTATGCACATGCCAGTGTCGGACTCCTACATAACCGTCCTGTAATCAACCTGAAGTCTGAGTCGGATATTCACAAGATGCATAGTATTGCCAGAGAGGTACGGGATCTACTGATGGAGCTTGACGGTGCGATGAGTGGAGAACACGGCGATGGACTTGTGCGGAGTGAATGGATTGAGAGTATGTTCGGCCCACAGATCTATCAGGCACTACGAGAGGTAAAAAATGCCTTTGATCCTGATGGCATTATGAACCCCGGCAAAATCATTGACCCGCCACCTATGACTGAAAATCTACGGTTCGGACCAAAATACAACACCATTGAAATTGATACGTATTTCGATTTTTCCGCACAGGATGGATTTGATAGGTCTATTGAAATGTGTAACGGTGTGGGGGCATGCCGAAAGACACTTACGGGTACTATGTGTCCATCATTTATTGCCACACTGGAGGAGGAACATTCTACGCGAGGACGTGCAAATGCACTCCGTTCAATCATCTCTGGTGCCTTACCACATAAAGATTTCACCAGTGAACGCCTCTATGATGTGCTTGATTTGTGCCTCGGTTGTAAGGCTTGTAAAGCAGAATGTCCCTCTAACGTTGACATGGCGAAAATCAAATATGAGGTATTAGCACATTATAGGAAGGCAAATGGACTTCCCTTACGTAATCGTTTATTTGGTGAAATAGGGTCGCTTGCTGTATTCGGTTCAATGTTTGCGCCTTTTTCCAATTTGGCAACGAACAATCCATTTTCTAAGTGGATGGCTGAGAAAATACTCGGTGTTGACCGTCGTCGCGATATGCCAACTTTCGTACATCGGACATTTGAGAAGTGGTTTAGAAAACGGAAGTCTCAGAACACTTTTGATAAGAAAGTTGTCCTCTTTCACGATACCTTCCTAAACTATAGTGAACCCAATATCGGGAAGGCAGCAGTAAACGTGTTGGAAGCTGCAGGATTTCAGGTGATTTTGCCAGAGAAACGTTGTTGTGGAAGACCCCTTATTTCGGAAGGGATGCTTGATAAAGCGATTGACAACGCGAATTACAATATTGAACAACTCCATACTTATGTTGAGCAAGGCATACCGATAGTCTGTTGTGAACCGAGTTGTACGTCCGCTTTGAATGATGACTATGTTGATCTCATAAACACAAAAGAAGCAAAACAGGTTGCTGATTCAACCTACGCAATTGAAGAATTTCTTCTTCAATTGCATCATGACGGTGAACTTCCATTGACATTTAAGGACATGCATCGAAAAATACTACTGCACGGACATTGTCACCAGAGGGCACTTGATGGCATCCAACCTGTTCTTCAAATGCTGGAATTACCTAAGGCACACAACGTTTCTGTGATTGATTCAAGTTGCTGTGGTATGGCAGGTTCATTCGGTTATGATAAAACACACTACGATATATCTATGAACATTGGTGAGCTGCGTCTATTTCCGATCATTCGTGAAGAATCTGGGAACTTTTTGCTCGCAGCGTCCGGTTTTTCGTGTAGACATCAGTTACAACACGGCACCGGATTTCTACCTAAACATCCGATTGAGGTGTTAAGTGCTGCCATTGTGTCGGATCCTGATGTATAAATATGATTCTGAGAAAATACATAGAGACTGTAAAATATGGCTAAATTTAGAATATCGAACATTTTTGAAAAGCTTGATAGTTTTAAGACCATCGATCTTCCTGAAAAACAGTTACCGTTTTGGAAAATTGCGGGACCCGGTGCAATCTTAGTCGGTCTGTCTATTGGAGCGGGAGAAATTGTAATATGGCCACGCATTGCTGCAGAATACGGCGGCAGCATGGTATGGGCAGCAGTTTTAGGTGTCTTTCTCCAACTCTGGATCAACTTTGAAGTCGGTAGATGGACTATCACGACAGGTGAAACTGTTTACACAGGCTATAGTCGTATCTGGCGAGGCTTCGCGCCGTTGTTCATTCTACTTACCGTCGTAAGTTGGATTGCACCGGGTTGGGCACGTACCTCAGGACTCGCACTGAAGGCACTTCTGATAGGACCCAATGGATGGGGTTCAGATACGTTCTGGACTGTCGTTACATTCGCAGCAGTTGCGCTGATCCTTTTCGGACCAAAAATGGTATATCAGTCCGTTGAGAATACAGTAGAACTCCTCGTTGCGATTGTCACCATCGGTCTAATCCTTGTCGTTATTGCTGTAGGTAGTCTTGATACTTGGAAAGAATTGGGTGCCGGTATGATAAACGTTGGACACATCGCGGAAGGAATGAGCGTCAAGGAGCTCTTTATTGCTGTCGTTTTTGCTGGTGCGGGTGGCACTGCAAACCTATTCTACACGTTCTATCTCCGGGACAAGAACATCGGCATGGGAGCGCGGTTACCATCATTACGTAACCCGCTGCGTGGAAGAGACGAAACTGTACCATCTATAGGATTCTTATGTGAGGAAACGGAAGAGAATCGACAACGTTTCACTGCATGGTGGCGATATATTAAACAGGACCAATTGCTCTTCTTTTGGGCTCTTAACACCGTCACGATGCTCCTCTTCATTTTTGGTGCTCTTGCGGTTCTACACCCAAAAGGAAATGTCCCAGAAGCGGGAACACTGATATATGATGAAGCTGCCATCCTTAAAGACATTTGGGGAATGCCGGGACAATATATCTTTCTACTCGTCGGTGTCGCAACGCTCTTCGGCACGCAACTTGCCTTGGTCGACGGCGTAAGTCGTTCTATCTCTGACATTGTCTACACGAATTTCAAAGGGGCAAAAAAGCGGTCACTCAGCTGGTGGTATCTCCTTATAGCGGGTATCTGGATCGTCGCAGGATGTGTGATTACGTTTGTTATGGAGCAATTAAAAGTCAGCGAACTCGGTTTCCTATTCAATGCCGCATATATGGGGGGATTCGCAATGGCACTTTATGTCCCACTTACCCTTTATATGAACAGGAAGTTTTTACCGAGTTTTGCTAAACCTAAAGCAATTTCAACAATAATGATGCTGATTGCATCTGCTGTCTATATCGGGTTTGCAGTTTCAAGCATCGTATGGGAAATTACAAGACTCTTCGGAGGAGAAAATGGATAAGGTTACACAGAAGGATTTTTTTAAGAAAGAAGGCTACCTCGTTGTCAAAGACATATTGTCAACTGAAGAGGTGAAAACGTGTCAGGAAGAGATACACCTCCTGCATCAATTTGCTGCTGGACAAGAAACTGATACAGAAAAGGAACGTGCCGATATTGCACGCAGACACGTCCAACGGGAACCTTTCGCTAAAGACGAGACGCAAGGCGATGCATTGCCTGTGTTACGTAAGGCTGAAAATACTCGTCAATACTCAGAGGTGTTTAAGGACTTGGCACAACATCCAAATCTGATTGCTGTGCTGCAAAACTTAATCGGAGATGACCTGCTCCTATTTAGAAGTACCTTAATGTTCAAACCTGCCTTCCACGGTTCATCCCATGGATTGCATCAAGATTCAGCCTATTGGCCTATGGAACCACCGAGACTCGTCACGGTGAGTATCGCACTAAACGATGCCACTGTAGAGAACGGTTGCTTTAAAGTCGTTCCGCGTAGTCATCTCTGGGGTGTGCAAGAGTGGGGTGGCATTGCTAGACAGCAGGATGCGGAACTTACCGATAAAGAGGATGTGGCAAAACAGCAGATGGATGTACCACTTTCTGCTGGGAGTGCACTCTTTTTCCACAGCTTGATGGTACACGGGTCCGGTCCAAATGCATCGCCACATCCCAGAAACACTGCACTCTATGCATATTTTTCACCAGAAGTCCGGTATGTTACAAAGGATGGACATGGTGAACGCACCTTCCCGGTTGTAGCCGGATTAGAAGGTAAAACGGAACTAACCTTCGCTGCCCAGAAAGCATCATAATACCAAATTAACAGGATATATCTTGTTTTATTGATGATCGGTGCGATTAGGAAATCGCACCTACCGCCCTGGATCACGT
>VXOP01000435.1 GCA_009839975.1 Candidatus Poribacteria bacterium | reverse complement strand
ATCCTGAAAATCCTATAATCCTGAAAATCCTGGTTCAGACAAGTAACCAAAACTTTACACACACCAAAAATAAAAGGAATAGATAGGTACCCGTAAAGATACCTATCTTGTTGTTTCGCATAATGATATAGTTGACCTGATTTTTAAGGTAACGCTACATCTACGGTATAACTTTCCTCGTAGGCCGATTGGTTCCACCGATAAATATACGCAGTGATTTTGTATGTGCCAATGTGCATTGCACCACTCGGAAACGTATAAGAAAACGATGCATTCGTTGTCGTTCCATCGCCTGTATCAACTTCTATGTTTGTCCCAAGTCCAGTTTCACCTGGTGCTGCTACATACCAAAGAATCTCGTAAAAAGGTGCATCAGTCATGACGCACGCTTCGTGGGACTCTCCTGGTTTAGCGGTATACAGACCATTCACAGATTCTATGCCAACCGTATCACATGGACAATCCTCAATGGGTAAAGGAGGAATGGGGTCAGGAGGTGGAGGTGGTGGGGGCATCACTCCTACACGATCAGTACTTACTGCTTGAAGTACAAAAACCTGTTGATATATCCCTGTAGATGTTACATGTGCTTCTCCACTGTTGTCTTGGTAATGTGATTTAAAGTTTCTTACAAGATTACCGGAACCATGATAAATTATCTTTTCGTAGAATTCATTAAGCTCTGGCTTACCAAATATCTTAAAAGATATCTCTAATTCAGTACTTCTCGCACGAGCTGTACATTCAGCCGAACCCCACATATTGACATGTAATCTATCATTATTAAGACCACCAGATCGCCATGCTTGTGCTTCTGCAAACCAATATGCATTCTGATTTCTATTTGCAAGAATATTACCAACTACACCAATGAAAAGTGTAGCACATATAAAGACTATTAGTAATAGAACACGATACAGTTTCATTATATACTCCTTACCTCGGTAAATCAAGGTATTTATAGGGGTCCAAACCCCCATCTGGATACTCGAATACTTTTATACCTAATTCCTCAATATCACTCATTTTATCTATGGGTTCATACATTCTATCTACAAGATATGTAGATTCCCATTCTTTACAAGTATCTGGGTCCCCGAAAAATAGTGAGGCATACCTTCGCCCCGGATATTCTGGATCGTCATCTTCAGTGTTCTGCCATTTTACATAAAGAATACCAGATATAGATGGATAGATGAGACCATTATTTGGATCAAACCCGGCACCAGTAGTTTGTATGCCTTGTTTCCATAACTTAATACGGACTCGGACCAACAACTCCTGTACTGGCGTGTCATTGTCCCAAAGATGTTCCTGAAATGGAAAGTCAGCAGGAACTTCAGGATACGGACCAAAACCATGAGGAGAGGTCGACGCGTCCACTGCTAAATCTATATTCGCGTTTTTATCAACGGTGTCGGTTGTTATTGTTGTCTTCTCTGTGGGAAATGACGTATCTTCCACAGATTCAGGCTGATTTTCCTTTGAATCAGGAGATTTTGTCTCTGACACATCTCTTTGAACCTTATTTTGTGTCTTTTGAGACATTGCCTTTTGAAGGATAACATAATCGGTAATTGCCAACCGTTTATTGAATGATGCTAAATCGTGTAAGATCCAGACAATGAATAGTGCAGCTATAACAATCAGAAAAATGAAACTTCCGATAAACCATCTATTTCTAAGTATGTTGCTTAGCATATTTAACCTCTGAACTCGGATCGAGTAACATCTGAGAATTGTTAAAAAGTCACCTGAAAATCAACAAAACACACGGAAAGGTCAAGAACATATCTTGACCGTTTTATCTTGATACTATCTTGCTGTCGCACCAGGTGCAAGCAGCAACAAGCATCGGGACATTCCCAATGCAACAAAAAAAGCCCGCGAAGAGACACTCTGTCAAGACAAAGTGCACGAGCATAAAAATATCGCAGTTTTCTAAATCCTGCAATAAGAACTTTATGGAGTAAATTATTAACGAATGTGAAGTGAGGGGGGGGGGTGATAACTTATAGTTAACTATTGTTGAGACATATCCTTTAAGTCTAACACACTGACAGAACCTGCTTAAGAAGCAAATGCCTGACGTGTTCACTCCTTGTAATGCGGATTTTATATCTCTCTGATTCATTAACTAAACCCCATGTATGAGAAAATAAATCTGACGTTTTGTATAACTTTCTGCTTCTTCACAACTCCATGTTGGACATGCATAATATCCTCAACTATACCGAATTACGTTTGTTCCATTTTATAGGTTATAAATTAAGTCCCTTTGTCGGGACTCAAAACTATACTTGATACACTCAATAGTATTATGGTAAAATAAAGTTATGCAAATTAGACATAGAAACTTGCGGAATTATACTACGGTAGAAGGTCGGGAGCCTTTCCGAGATTGGATCACGCAGCTTCGTGATAAAAAGGCACAAGCAATTATCGCACAACGAATTGAACGTCTACGATTAGGAAATCCTGGAGATTACAAAAGAATAAAATGGATATTGAAAAACAACTTGCCCGATGTACAACAAGTTTTGACGATACCTTGCATGAACTGCTCTCGGATCCAGAAACTGCTAATTATTATTTAGAAACCTCGTTGGAAGACTACAAAAAAGATAAGAACATTGAAATACTTATGCAATCCGTGCGAAATGTTATTGAAGCATAAGGTGGATTAGTCAAACTTGCCAAACGGACTAAGTGTGATCCGAAACACCTCTATGACGTATTTAACGGCAAGCAACCACCGGAATTGAATAAACTTCAGGAGATTCTTATAGATTTAGGTATCTATGCTTGAGAGTGTTCATCTCAGTTAGTATGGAGAAAATCCAGTTAATTGAGGTTTCGCTATAAAACAGTCTAAAACGCCTCTTGTAGCAAATTTAGCATGTCCTGTCCAGAACACGGTCTCGGATTAAACTTATGACAATGATCAAGCATTGCATCCGCTGCCAGTTTCGGTATTTTCTCTCTGTCTAAACCCGCTGCACCGAGTCCCGTTGGCATATTCAGTTCTCTGTTCAATCTTCGAATTTCATCAATAGCGGCATGTGCAGCATCACTCTGGGGCATCCCTTCAGTATTAACCCCCAAAGCATCCGCAACAACAGCATACTTTTCTTTAACGTTTGGCAGATTAAACGTCATGACAGGTGGCAATAGAATAGCATTCGCAACACCGTGTGGGATAGGTGCTTCAGTTGATAATTGGTGTGCGATTGAATGTACCGCACCGAGACCTTTCTGAAATGCGAAAGCTGCCATACACGATGCGAACAGCATCTCTCCTCTTGCTTCTATGTCATCTCTGTTATGATATGCCGTTCGGATATTCGCGCCTAATATTTTCAATGCTTGCAACGCCACGCCTTCTGATATTGGGTGATATTTTGTTGCTACATAAGCCTCTATCCCGTGCGTAATGGCGTCCATACCTGTCGCTGCTGTTAATGAAGGTGGCATTTTCACGGTAAGTGTAGGGTCTAGTAGTGCGATGTTAGCCATATTAAAACGTGTGACGATCGCGCGTTTTCGCCATCTATCTGTTGTTTTTAGTGTAGTGTCAGTTATGACCGCTCCTTGTGAAACTTCACTTCCTGTCCCCGCAGTTGTTGGAATGCATATCAAGGGTGGCATATCCTCACGGATTCTTTCTGCGCCACCTGAACCCGCATAGTAAGGTTCCAACGGTGGTTCGTGTGTTGCCAGAATGCGTATCGCCTTCGCAGCATCCATAACGCTGCCCCCTCCAACAGCGATGACCAGATCACACCTTTCTTTCTTGTAGATTTCCGCACCTTGTACGGTACTCATATCCGTCGGGTTCGGTTCAATGTCTACATAAATTGCGTAAGGTATGTTTGCATTCTTGATCGGGGTAATGGCTTGTGACAATATCCCAATTTCTTGTATACCAGAATCGCTGACGATGAAGGGTTTTTTACCATTGAGTGTTTTGACATGTTCTGGTAAGTTGGCAATTGCCCCTACACCGAATTCTATACGTGGTGGCAAATAATAGTTTAGGATTTCCATCTTGTTGTTGATCCCATTCTATTGAGATCTTTCCTTGAGTGGGTTAAGCAAGTTTGAATATTAAATATGCAGGTGGCACGTTGATGACGGGCGGGGAGACCCCGCCCCTACGGGTTCGACGTCTGCAGGAGAATCTGAAAATTGATAATTTATTATTTAATATTGCTTAGTAATTCTTAATAAATAGTTCATTTCCCTTTGCAGCAAAATTTTTCATATAATTGTTCATGCCATATTGTAAAGTCCATTCACGAATATCTGCAAAATCAAAAAGTTCTCTAATCACCGGGGAGTCGTCGTAGGTAATCAACCACTTGTGAGGACACTTCTTCATATTCTCTGCAAATCGTTCGTGGTCAAATGTAGTGTGCAGTGTTCCTCTTGTGCCATACAATTTGGATTCTGTGGTTTTCCAATACGGCGGGTCAAGAAAGATAAAGACATTTTTCCCTTCTTGAAAGAGTAGGTCGGTGTAATCTCCACAGCTGATATGTACTGTCTTTAAGTATGGAGAAATCATTTTTACGCGTTCAATAGAAGAGTCTGTAAATCGTTTTTCATAAGCCGCTTGTGAAAAACCCCCGGAATCAACTATACCAGAAAAAGAAATCCTGTTTAGAACAAAGAAACGTACTGCCCTATCAAAATCAGGAAGCAACTCTCTATCTGTTGATAGTAGGTCTTTTTGTTTTGTGAGTTCATTAAACAGAATCTTGCCGTTCTTATATTCTCTCTTAATTTTATTTATAGTTTCTACCAATTCATTAACATTGTCGCGCGTATGTTTCCAAAAACAGTAAAGATCGTAATTCAGGTCATTCATCCAGTAAGATTGGATAAGATTCTGAAAAATGGAGCGGAGTGCAAGAATGACAGAACCACCTCCAACAAAAGGTTCTCGAAATTCTGAGATGCTTGGAGGTATTAACGGAAGAATCTGCTTTATTGCTCTGGATTTTCCACCTGGATACCGTAAGGGACTTTTTGCTAATTTATCCATGTTGTTCTACAAGAAAATGTGATAAAGTAAATTCGATCATTTTTTTGTGTACCAGCACCCTCATTGGTTTCTCCATTGCGCTTCAGGATTTCTTGCCTGTCAAGTATTGATTGACGTTTATTTGTTGCTCTGTTGGCATTCTTGCTTTAAGTGATCTGTTTTATTGTATAGATTAACAGGAATTGGGGGGAATGTCAATGGAATATTCTGGTAGAAAAAAGTATTCAGGGTTGCATAAAAGATGGTAAGTATGGTATAATACTAATAATAGGATACATTTATCATTGTAGAGAATCTTATGGATTGAACATCCAAGTCTTTCAAGAGGAGAATTTCTATGAACCAAACACAATCAAAAGACAACGCGGTGACTCTGCCGCCTCGTATGTAAAAAGCATTAGAAAAATATAGAATACGTGACTGGATAATCAAACTTGCGGAAGT
>VXOP01000417.1 GCA_009839975.1 Candidatus Poribacteria bacterium | reverse complement strand
AATCTGGTCGTCATTAGCTACCTGAATGTGAGTTGGGGTGCGCAAGCAATACCAAGACATCGGTACTATGCATTTGATAAACACAATGGAGACCTTGTCTGGGTTTCAACACCCGGGGGACGTCCACTTGATACAACCTATTCTACACCCGTTGTCGCAGACATCAATGGACAGAAACTCATAATCGGTGGTAACGCTGATGGAAGTATCTACGCAATGAAACAGACAACAGGTGAGATGGTCTGGGGTTTCAAACTCAGTAAACGCGGAATCAATACATCTGTCATCGTCGAGGGTACAAAGGTTTATGCAACACATAGTGAGGAGAATTTAGACACAACGAAAATGGGACGAGTCGTCTGTATAGATGCCACTGGGAACGGAGATGTCACCAATACACATGAACTCTGGCGTAATGATGGTGTTGGCGTAGGATACGCATCACCGACACTAAAGGATGGACGTCTCTACGTCGTGGATAACTCGGCTAACCTTCATTGCTTCAATGCGGATACCGGTGAGTTATATTGGCAACATAGCATCGGTACCGTCGGAAGAGGATCCCCTGTATGGGCTGATGGAAAAATATTCGTAACCGAAGTCAACGGAAAATTCCATATCCTTAAACCCGGTGAGGATACATGTGAATCCCTAAATGTTCAAGAAATCACTCGCGACGAAGATGACCATTACGTTGAGATATTCGGTTCACCTGCTATTGCTGATGGTAGGATCATTTTTACGACAGAAGAACGTATTTACTGTATCGGGAGGAAGTAATGAAACGAAATTTTAGTTTACAAAAAATCTTGCCCATTGAACTTATACATTATTTACTTTTCGCCGGACTTCTGTTAAGTCCGGTTCTGATTGGATGTGCAACCAAAGAAATTGAGACATCAAGTATGAGTTCAGAACCTGCTGTGGAAATCCTACTCACGCCAGCAGAAACGACCACATCTGGTGAACCCGTTGAATTACAGATTATTGGATTTGATGCGGATGGCATGCAGACAAATGTATACGCAGCACCAGAATTTACCCTTACAGGCTTAATTGGAAGTATAGATAGTCATCAATTTACACCTGATCCGGTAGCGGGTGCACATGCTGGTACAGTGACTGCAAAGTCTGGAGAACTGAACGCAACTTCACGGATACGCGTTATACCCTCTTTACCTTGGACAGAGGATTTTGAGGATGTGACGCTTGAGAAAAGTCCGACACACTGGATCGGGGCAACAAATAAGTTTTTTGTTAGAGAAAGTGACATAGCAAGGGATGGTAGCAAAGTATTAGTCAAAACACCTGTAACACGGGGGCTGAACCGTTCTAATGTCTACATCGGTCCTTCTAATATGAAAGACTATCAGATTCAGATTGACCTGATGGGAACCAAAGATAAACGACGTCTACCCGATATGGGATTGATCGCTAATCGTTACACCTTGGATATGCAAGGAAGACATCAGAGATTACAGATCCGGTCCTGGGCATCCGATTTACGCATGGCAAAGACAATTGATTTTGCTTGGGAAACTGATGTCTGGTATACAATGAGAATGAAAGTAGAAACAGTAGAGGATAAGGCACGCATCTACGGTAAAGTCTGGAAAACTGCTGATGCTGAACCGGATGAATGGACTATTATTGCAGAAGATCCATTGCCAAACAGAGAAGGAAGTCCTGGAATTTACGGTTATTCTCCCACAATAATCTATTATGACAATTTAAAGGTATGGTGATTTATGCCAAGTATACGAATTTTTGAACGTATAAGCGATGCTAAAGACATCGCGGATTTAAAATGTGTAACCACTCAGAATTATAGCAGAATTCATGATGGAAAAAATAAGAAGAGTAATTCTTCAGAACAGACAATGAAAAGCAAAACAGATAAAGCTCGGTTGCAATCTGCTGTTAGTCTACTCATTTTCTTATTGGGTCTTTTTACGAGTCTCGGGGTAACTGATGTTGCAGCTGAAAAAGAAATATCACTTTGGGGTGGTAGTCTAAGCAGAAATATGGTCTCAGATGAGAAAAACATTCCAGCCAATTGGAATATTGCAACAGGTGAAAATATAAAATGGACAGCTGAGCTTGGCTCACAAAGTTATGCAGGGCCTTTAATTCACGGTGGAAAGATCTTCGTCGGAACAAATAACGAAGCACTAAAAAACCCTAAACTGACAGGTGACCGTGGTAATATTATGGCATTCCGAGAATCCGATGGTGAATTTCTATGGCAGATCACACATACAAAACTCACTTCAGGACGCGTAAATGACTGGCCCCTTCAGGGAATCTGTTCTACGCCTTACATTGAAGGAGACCGTTTATACTACATATCTAACAAATGTGAAGTTGTCTGTATAGATACCGAAGGATTCCTTGATGATGAAAATGATGGTCCCTATACAGACGAAACAGAAACCAGTAGAATCGATGGAGACATCATCTGGATTTACGATATGATGGACGAATTAGATGTGTTTCCACATAATCTCGCAACCTGTTCACCGCTTGCAGTCGGAGATTTACTATTCTTGGAAACAAGTAACGGAGTTGATGAAGGACATATCCATATCCCATCGCCAGATGCACCAAGTTTCATTGCCCTAAATAAGAACACTGGCGAACTCGTTTGGGAAGATGCATCGCCAGGAGAGAATATACTACACGGACAGTGGTCAAATCCTGCTTATGGTGTCATAAATGGTATACCACAGGTAATTATCCCAGGGGGTGACGGTTGGGTATATTCATTTGAACCTGAGACTGGCAACATAGTATGGATGTTTGACTGTAACCCAAAAGACTCTGAATGGGAACTTGGCGGTCGTGGAACACGGAACAACATCATCTCTACGCCAGTCATTTACGACGAAAAAGTCTTTATTGCCGTTGGACAAGACCCTGAACACGGAGAAGGTGTTGGGCATCTCTGGTGTATAGACGCAACGATAACAGGAGGTGAAACCACCGAAACTGCAGCAATTTGGCACTTCGGCAACGAACAATTCAATCGCACGATGTCTACGGCTGCTATCCATGACGGACTGCTTTACATCTCTGACCTGAGTGGTTTTCTTTACTGTTTAGACGTAAAGACAGGGGACCTATATTGGAAGCATGACACTTATGCAGCAATATGGGGTTCCCCTTATGTCGTTGATGGAAAGGTTTATCTCGGTGATGAAGATGGGGATGTCGTGATTTTGAAGACGGGTAAGACCAAAGAGGTACTGTTTGAAACGAATATGGAGAGTGCTGTCTATACCACACCTGTAGCGAAAGATGGTGTGCTTTACATCGTAACCCGGAACAGATTAATTGCGGTAGCGGAATAGGAGTTCACTTAACACCCATCAGTGTCCTCACGAGACACCCCCGCCTGCGGAGACATGGAGAAAACTCACCACAGCGGAGGTAATTTCACATGGCATATAGCAACTTTACTTTAGACACAGCACGAGAAACGTTTCAATTAGAGAGAACTAACACGAGCGAAATTTTTTCTGACTTAGAACCGGTACCTCCGAGCGCATTGCTTGTTGATGTGCTGAAACGAAAGATGTTCTTAGCCACCGCTATCGGTACGGAGAAAGCGAAGTCAGAAATGATTGTCGCAGATGTACTTGTCGAACTCCGTGAGCACTTTGAACAGCAAATTAGTCTCTTCTCCGGAATCGATTTTAACGTTGATGAGGAGAGTGGACTGACCGGGGTTTGCGATTTTTTAATCAGCTTGTCACCAGAACAATTTTATTTGGAGGCACCAATTATTGTGGTGGTTGAGGCGAAGAACGATAATCTTGAAGCCGGACTTGGGCAATGTGTTGCCGAGATGGTCGCTGCACAACGTTTTAATGCCGAAAAGGGAAATGACATCCCTATCGTCTATGGGGCGACTACGACCGGGGTGCTTTGGCGGTTTCTCAAATTGGAGGGGCAAACACTTTCCATTGACATCGCTGTCTACCAAATTGAACGGTGCGACAAAATCCTGGGTGTTCTCAAAAGCATGGTGGAACAGGAAGCGTGAACAATTTTTTCGAAACTAACGAACGGCGTAAATAGAGTATAGGATAAAAATGCACATCTCTCATCGAGACCTCTCTCAAAAAATCACAGATGCCCGAACTGTCCTTGATGCACACGTACGGGACATCATCAATTGGCACTTCAGTCCAGAAACCGGATGTCCATTCTGGCTAAAGTATGCTGAAAACTTGGACTTTGATCCAAGAAAAGAGATTCACGGATATGCTGATCTGAAACTGCTCGGACACTTTGAAGACGAATGGTTACGTGGGGGACCTGTCCGAAAATGGGTGCCGAAAGCATACTCAGACCAACCTGTATATGTTTTTGAAACAGGGGGCTCAACAGGGATACCAAAAACCCGTATCAGTGTCCGTGATTTCCAGATCGACTATGAGGTGTTCAGCAAAACCCTTTCTGATGAAGGTTTCCCACCGGGAAGTGATTGGTTAATGTTAGGACCAACCGGACCTCGCAGATTACGACTTGCTGTAGAACATCTGGCACAACATAGAGGCGGCATCTGTTTTCTCGTCGATCTGGATCCGCGTTGGGTCAATCAACTTGTTAAATATGGCAAGCACCAAGAATTGGACGAATACAAGTCCCATGTGATCTCCCAAGCACTCAATGTTCTTAAAGCACACGACAACGTCCAGTGTCTATTCACAACGCCGAAACTGCTTGAGGCTTTGTGTGCCAAAATTTCTCTTCAGAAAGTTGGTATCAAAGGTATCTTCTGTGGGGGAACAGAGATGGATGCCCAATTCCATCGCTTTGCACGTGAAGAGTTAGTACCCAGTATAGATTTTGTGCCGACTTACGGTAATACACTTATGGGTTTAGCCACCTGCCAACCTTTTGATCCTGCTGATAACTACACCATTGTGTACTATCCACCACAACCGCGTGCTGTGATTGAGTTAGTTAATCCGAATAATCCTGATGAACCGGTAGACTACGGAGAAACTGGACGTGTCATGTTGACGACATTGACGAAAGAGTTCTTTGTCCCGCGTTTCCTTGAACGAGACGAGGCAGAACGTGCCAGACCGATTCCAGAATATCCGTGGGACGGTGTTGAAAATCTTCGCCTTCTTACAGAACTACAGGAGAGTGTCGTGGTCGGTGTCTATTAAACTCTCTTAATCAAAGGAGATAATCATAAAAAAAATACAGATTGTCAAAATAGAAGATCCAGTATACGCAGAAACTTTTGCCGCACATATTCAAAAAAATGGGACTATGTGGATCGGATGGATCCCAGAAGTTCCTGAAGTAAGTTGTAAAGAAAACACGCAAGAAGTTTTGTTGCAAACACTCGTAGAAAAACTTCATGAAACATTAGTTGCTGTAGATGAGGCGTGGGAACAACAATTTGAGAAGGATGTAAAAGCAGGACATCTTGACGATCTTCGTAAGGAAGCTCTTGCGAATTTACGTGCAGGAAAATGTATTGATCTATAG
>VXOP01000411.1 GCA_009839975.1 Candidatus Poribacteria bacterium | reverse complement strand
GGTGTAGTATTGGTAACGTTGATAATTCTTGCATGTACCGCACCACATGTTTGTCTGTCAATTGCTGAAAAGTGTCTTCAACCACTGTCAAACCTGAAGAGTCGTCATATCACATGGTGCGTAGAAAAGTGCAGGACAATTGTAAAAGAAATTACATCATTTCGCTTCAATTTTCTATTCTTTAAAATTTGGATTTATTCACTGCTCTGTCTCGCAATTCGTTTCGGTTTTCAATGTTATCTTGTATCAGAAATGGGTGTTGAAATCCCAATGATTGAGGTACTGTTCGCGCTTGTGTTCACGAATGTTTTTAACCTGCTACCTATTCAAACCGTAGGTAACTTCGGAACAACTGAATTTCCTTATGTCTGGTTACTGAATTATTTTGGAACACCACTCAGCATAGCCACTATCACCGGTTTTAGTCTACATATATTGATATTACTCTACTGCATACCGTTAGGTATCTACGGATTCTTCGTTAAGGTAAAGGAACAATAATATGAGAATTATAGACCCACATGTTCACGTCTGGAAAAACGACCCACAATTTCCTTGGGCAAGAGAGAGAAATCATCCCCGTGAGGATGCAACACCTGAAATGCTAATTGATCTGATGGAAGCAAACGGTGTTGAAAAAACGGTCATTGTCCAAGTAATACACTATTTGTGGGATAATAGTTATGCCGCAGATGGAATAAAAAGATACCCTAACAAATTCATGGGAGTTTGTCGTATCAATCCTGAAGACCCAGCAGCACCTGATCATCTTAGTGAATGGACAGAAGAACACGGATTCCACGGTGTCCGGTTGAGTCCTGCCACCGGTCCAGATGGAGATTGGTTTACCGGACCGCTGATGCCACCCATCTTTAGTCGTGCGGAACAGCTCGGCGTCCCCATGTTGATTCTAACGAAAGCGGAAAGATTGCTTGACATGATACCCCTTGTTGAACAGCATCCTAATCTTAATGTCGTAATTGATCACATGGCAGATTGTCCACCAGATGAACCTGAAAAGCTGCAGTTACTGCTTGATCTTGCAAGGTTTCCTCAAGTTTATGTCAAGATTAGCCATACATGGTCAATTTCCAAAGGAAGCTATCCGTGGAAAGACACACATGAACAGGTAAAAAAAGTTTATCATACCTTTGGTGGTAAACGAATTATGTGGGGTACAGATTGGCCCGTCTGTTTAAGTCGTGCAACCTACGCACAGACACTGTCCGTTGTTCGCGATGAAATGGATTTCTTTACTCCAGAAGATAGGGATTGGGTGTTAGGTAAAACAGCGTTGCAAATCTGGAATTTCGAAAACAGTTAAAAAAACAATCTAAACATTCATACAGGTAAACACTTAATGCTGCTAAAAGACCGAATTTGTATCGTTACAGGTGGTAGTTCCGGTATCGGACGTGGGATCGCACTTGAATTCGCTCGTGAAGGGGCACGCATTGTTATTGCCGACATTCAGGAAACGCCACTCCAAGGCAAATACCACGAAAAGAATGTTAAGACTACAACTACTCAGGAATTAGAGAGATTAGGTATTGAGAGTCTATTCATTAAAACTGATGTTTCAGATGTGAAACAAGTGGAATTAATGATATATAATACAATTGAACGTTTCGGAGGCATAGACATACTCGTCAACAATGCAGGTATTCATATACCTGGTGGATCCCAAGATATAACAGTCTCAGACTGGGACAAAGTCGTTTCAGTCAATCTCCGAGGGGTATTCTTGACAACAAAAATTGCCATACCCCATATCAGGAATTCAGCCTATGGCAGAATAATACAGATCGCTTCCGTTCATGCATTCGGTGGCGGTGCAGGACCTGCTTACGCATCTGCAAAAGCAGCTGTGGTTAATATGGTCAAAGATACAGCATTAGAGGTAGGTAAATATGGTATCACAGTCAATGCAATATGTCCTGGATACATTGAAACTGCTATACAAGACTACCTAACACCTGAACAGATTGAGTCATCATTGAAGAAGACCCCACTGCAGCGATTGGGACTCCCAAAAGACATAGGACGTGCAGCAGTATTCCTTGCCTCAGATGATGCTGAATGGATTACTGGAACATCACTCCTTGTAGATGGTGGCGCAAGTGCGAAAGCATAGTTAAAATTAAAACGTTGTTCCATAGTTTAACCGTAACGTCAAGGAGAAGTTTTATGACATTAGAACAGGTCAAGAATATCGTGAAAGAACATGAAGTTGAGTTCTTTCTTTGTTCATTTGTTGAGATGAGCGGCGCACCAAAAGCAAAAGTAATTCCAGTCACCCACCTTGATGACATGGCAATAGACGGCGCAGGATTTGGAGGGTTTGCTGCAGGTGAGATCGGACAAAGTCCACATGATCCAGAAATGGCAAGCATCCCAGACTTTTCCTCTCTTACGATAGTTCCTTGGCGGAAAAACTTAGCATGGATAGCGAGTGATATGTATGTTGAAGGGCAATCTTGGCATTATTGTCCAAGAACCATATTACGACAACAGTTAGAAAGAGCAAAGCAGATGGGTTACATCTTTAACGTCGGAATTGAAGCTGAATTCATGCTGTTGAAACAAGATCAGGAAGGTCAATACTCACCTTGGGATACACTCGATACATTAGACAAACCGTGCTATGACCTTAGAGCTTTATATCGAAATATAGATATGATGACGACTCTGATTAAATATATGCAAGAATTGGAGTGGGAACCTTATGCAAATGACCATGAAGATGGCACCTGTCAGTTTGAAGTAAACTGGACTTACGCAGATGCACTTACCACCGCAGACCGACACACCTTTTTCAAGTGGATGGTAAAGACACTTGCTGAGGAACAAGGGTTGTTAGCAACCTTTATGCCAAAACCCTTCACTAATCTGACCGGCAACGGAGCGCATTTCCACATGAGTCTATGGGATGAAGAGAATAAGACGAATCTGTTCCTTGATCAGCAAGATGAAAACGGTTTGTCTAAACTTGCATATTGGTTTACGGGTGGAATACTAAAACATGCCAATGCAATCACAGCAATCACAAATCCACTTGTAAACAGTTACAAACGTTTGGTGCGGATTCCGCCGCGATCAGGGTCATCGTGGGCCCCAGTCTACGTCACCTATGGTGGTAATAATCGTACACAAATGATTCGGACCCCTGCACCTGGTCGGATTGAGAATAGATTAAGTGATGGGGCAGCAAATCCATACCTTGCCACAACCGTCCTACTCGCTGCAGGTTTAGACGGCATCGAAAACCAGATTGATCCAGGTGAACAGAATAGAGACAATCTCTATGAAGTTTCAGAAGATGAATTAGAACTTCGTGGCGTTTATGCACTCCCATCAACTCTCAATGCAGCCGCAAATGCACTCGCAGATGACGATGTCATCAAGAACGCATTAGGCAATGAATATGCTGATTATTATATACAAGTTAAAAGACAAGAGTGGCGGAACTACCATCTAAGTGTAAGCGAGTGGGAACGGGATAGATACCTTGAGGTATATTGATTCTGTTGATTTTTCAAATCTTGACTATTTTATTTCTGAATGGTATAATCAATCTAATGAAAAGTTAAATTGACACAAAGTAGTATAGCTAAGACACATAAAATCTATAAACATATCGTCCCTACGGGACTGAAGAACATATCATCTTATGAAACCCAAGGTCAAAAAAATACTAATGTTCAAACTAATGTCAATTTAGAATATACTGGAACATGGAGGATAAAACATGGCTCAAATCAAATCGGTATTACTATGGGAAAACCAACGTAGATACATTAGAGAAGCAATTGATGGAGGCACACTCAAAGGTGCAATCATCCCAACGGGAAGCACAGAACAACATAACGAACACTTGGCAATGTACCACGACACACAGAGTGCTGTCTACGTATCTAAACTGGCAGCAGAAAAATTGTATCCAAATGTCGTTGTAACGACACCCTTAGCAATCGGCGTGTCAGAACACTGGATGGACCATAAAGGGACGCTCACGCTGCGTCCAGAGGTGTTTGGAGAGGTGCTATACGACGTAGCGGATAGTATGCGGCGACACGGTATTGAAAATATCCTGATCGTAAATGGACATGCAGGTAATTCAGGACCTGTGATGCAACGTTTGGATGGTTATAGAGAAAAACTCGGTATCAATATAGCATATCACTCATATTGGGAAGCATATACAAGCGAGTTAGTAAAAGAACAGATGGAATCGGGAGTCTGTCCCGGACACGCAGCAGAATTTGAGACAGCATTTGCACTCGCTGCATTTCCCGATAACGTAGACTGGAACGGTGTAGATTACGACAGTGCTAAACTGACTATTTCAGATGGAGGACAAGCGAAGTCCGATAGAGAATACCATCACCAAGCAAAACTTGCTACTACAGAAAAAGGACAGGTCATGATAGATGTCGCAGTCCAGTGGGTCTCGGAAAAAATGCAACAGATGATCACATAAGAAAAAATTCCGGAAATGTCTGTGCAGACAGACGTTCTGGCTGGTTTCTTTCTATTGTTCTGTCCAGTTTGATTCTGTAGGTCGGGTTTCGCTTCGCTCTACCCGACCTACAAGAGAGGAATTGACAAAACTAATGTCCTTCAAGTGCCTTTCTCAATCCGTCACCATGTTCACGCCACCAGCCGTAAAGTATGGAAATATCAGTGCCTATGCAAAAATGACGTACACCCATATCAAGAAAACGTTTTGCACCATCAACACTGCCAATTTCAGCACGTGGCGGCACACCCATCTTAATTGCAGTCTCAAATACTTTACGTTCAGTATCCTGTATCTCCTTTGAACCCCGTTGACCTACCTTACCAATACTCATTGAATAATCTGAACCACCCCATTGAATCATGTCAACGCCATCAACTGAAAGCACCTCTTCAAGATTCTCAACTGTTCCTTTTTTCTCTATCATGATAACAACCACAACATCGCGTAATGCTTGAACGTAAGCAGGTCCACCGCCGTATCCCATATAGGCGAATCTGCGTGTAGCGACACCGTAGCTGCCACCATCTTCTGGTGTATCTGCGCGTGTAATACGAACACATTCCTTCACATCTTCAACATTTTGGCAATCCGCATAAAGAACACTCTGAAATCCTGACCCAATTGCACGTTGTGCGATAAAACCGCGAGGTTCCTGATCAACCTTGATCATTGTTGAAATGTTATGAAGTTCAGCAGCCCTACACAGATTATCTAAATCGTGTAAGTCAAAAGGTCCATATTCCCCAACAAACTCCACATAATCGTACATTCCCGTATGTCCAATTGCTTCTACAATAGACGGCCAAGTTGTGTGTATATGTGTACCAACGGTGGGTTTGTCATTATTCAGCAAATCACGAAAAGTATTCTGTCTCATCAAATCTCCTCATCTGTTTGTTTTTCTAACCAGTTAATAAACGCCTTTAGTTCTGTAGATAGGATTTCATAAATATTACAGACTCGTTGTGCATTTTCAACTATACCCTCAAGTTC
>VXOP01000442.1 GCA_009839975.1 Candidatus Poribacteria bacterium | reverse complement strand
ACGAGGAGGATCTATAGAGGATCTTTGGGCATTTAATGAAGAAATCGTTGCACGCGCAATATTCAATTCAAGAATTCCAGTGGTCTCGGCTGTAGGTCATGAATCTGATTACACAATATCGGATATGGTGGCTGACCATCGATCCTCTACACCATCAACTGCTATTGAGGATACTGTACCAGATAAATCGGAGTTACTTACTTCTTTAAACAGTGTGAAAAGTCGTTTGAACGAACTTATTAAGCTTATACTCAAAGCACGAAGAGATGGAGTTGAAGCATTACAGAGAGAGTTATCCCCTACAAATCGGCTGGACTCTATTAATCAACTGAGTCAGATAATTGATAGTTTAGAGGCAACATATCTTGGAACGATGAAGATTAGAATGAAAGAGAAGAAAACACAATTGCAATCTCTAACAGATCAATTGAATAATCTCAGTCCCTTAGCAACGTTAAACAGAGGATATAGTCTATGTCGTGATTCATCGGGAAGTATAATTACCTCAAGTCAAGATGTGAAGACGGGTGATAGCATAAACGTAACACTCTCAAAGGGAAGTCTAACCTGTTCAGTTGACAAGTGTAGAGATTAGAGATTATCAAAGGAGATACAATTTGACATTTGAAGAAAAACTTGAAAAGTTGAAAGATATTGTTGAGAAGTTGGAAACACCTGACACTTTAGAATTGGACACTTCACTTGAATTATTTGAAGAGGGAGTCGGTTTAGTGCGTTCGTGTAGAGAACTTCTTGAAAAAGCAGAGTTAAGAATTCAGAAAGTGTCGGATGTAGAGAACGACAATGACGAAATGGAAACAGCATCTAAGGATGAATAGGATGGTATGCGATGGTCTTGGATAAGATTAATTCTCCTATTGACTTAAAGGAACTTTCTATCAGCGAGCTTGAAACACTTGCTGAAGAGATGCGTAGTTATCTTCTATCTGTCTTGTCAAAACATCCCGGGCATTTCGCGCCCAACTTTGGCACAGTAGAATTAGCAATTGCAGTTCATACTGTCTTTAATACACCGCACGACAAATTGATTTGGGATATCGGTCATCAAGCGTATCCACATAAGTTGCTAACAGGTCGTCTTGATTCATTTGAAACATTGCGACAGACAGATGGTATTAGTGGTTTCCTGAGTCGTGATGAAAGTAAGTTTGATGTATTTGGTGCCGGTCATTCAAGCACATCCATATCCGCTGCGTTAGGGATTGCTACTGCGCGTGATGTAAACGGAGATGATTTTAAAGTCGTTGCAATCATCGGTGATGGCGGATTGACTGGAGGGATGGCACTTGAAGGTCTCAATGCTGCTGGTGACTTTAAAAAAGATCTTTTGGTCATTCTCAATGATAATCAGATGTCAATATCTCCAACGATCGGCGCAATATCTAAGCATTTTCACAAGTTAATCAGTTCACGCGGCTATAATCGTCTTAGGACGGGTGCCAAAGAACTGATGAATTTTATATCGTCTGACGCTAAGGCGTTGGCACAGAAAATTGAAGCATCACTTAAACCTGGGACACTCTTTGAAGAATTTGGGTTTCGGTATTTTGGACCACTTGATGGTAACGACCTTGAATCCCTGATTCCTGTTCTGACTGGGATACGTGAGTTGTCTGGTCCGATGTTAGTCCATGTTGTAACGAAGAAGGGAAAAGGTTATTTACCCGCAGAGGAAGATCCTGTCAAATTCTACAGTGTGAGTGGTCAGTTTGATGTGAAGACTGGTATTTCACAACGGCCTGCGTCTGCTATCCCTAAGTATACTGATGTTTTTAGTAGGACATTAATTAAGGAAGCGAAACATGATTCCCGCATCATCGGTGTAACAGCAGCCATGTTGGGAGGAACGGGTTTAGACAAATTCGCTGAAGCCTATCCAGACCGTTGTTTTGATATTGGTTTAGCTGAACAGTGTGCAGTTACCTTCGCTGCTGGTCTGGCTACAGAAGGACTAAAACCTGTCGTTGCAATCTATTCGACGTTTTTGCAACGTGGATATGATCAGGTACTCCATGATGTATGTATTCAGAATTTACCCGTTGTATTTGCTCTTGATCGTGCTGGACTTGTTGGAGCAGATGGTCCTACGCATCATGGTGTTTTTGATATTGCGTATCTTCGTTCAATACCGAATATTATATCAATGGCACCAAAAGATGAAAACGAGTTGCAACACATGCTTAAAACAGCACTCTCTTATGAGATGGGACCGATTGCATTACGTTATCCACGTGGAACAGGTGTGGGGGTAAAGTTAGAAGAGAAACCAACACCCCTCGCGATAGGAAAAGCAGAGGTCTGTTGTGAAGGAGACGACCTGTTGATCGTCGCAATTGGTAATAGAGTCTATCCGGCACTTGAAGCAGCACAGACTCTGACCGAAACTGGGATTGAGACGACAGTGGTGAACGCGCGTTTTGTGAAACCCTTAGACGCATCGTTGATAGTAGACTTAGCAAAAAGCATAGGTAAAGTGATAACAGTTGAGGATGGCGTAGTGATGGGCGGATTCGGTGGTGCTGTTCTTGAATTACTTGCAGCGGAAGCAGTTTCAGATGTTCAAGTAAGAAACTTAGGTATTCCAGATAGGTTTATAGAACACGGGGACCTAAAGACTTTACAGGAGAGATATGAATATGACACTGAAGCAATTATGCGAGCAGGTATAGCATTAGCTGTCAGATCATAGCCAAATTAATAAAACTGGGCCAATGGAAAGATTAGATATTGCTCTTGTAAAACGGGGATATGTAGAAAGTCGCCTTCAGGCAAAACGTCTGATATTGGCTGGTGCAGTAAAAGTTAACAACAACCCAAAGGTTAAACCCGGCCAATCTGTTTCTAACAACGATGAGATTGAAGTTAAACCCTCCGCAAGATATGTCAGTCGCGGTGGATTAAAGCTTGAGAAAGCACTCATAGAATTCAACATCAAGGTCCAAGACAAAGTTGCAATTGATGTGGGTGCATCCACAGGCGGTTTTACTGACTGTCTATTACAGCATGGAGCAAAATACGTCTATGCAGTTGATGTCGGTTATGGACAACTTGCTTGGAAACTAAGACAAGATTGTCGAGTAGAAGTCATTGACAGGACTAACATCCGCTACATTGACCCGAACCTATTTACATTTCCGCCTGAGATAGCAGTACTTGATGTCTCATTCATTTCAATCAGAAAAGTATTACCTGTTCTGTTTCAGACATTAGCGGTTCCAGATACCATTGCGCTCGTGAAACCTCAATTTGAAGCAGGGCGCGTCCATATTAAGAAAGGTGGCATTGTTGATGACCCGAAAGTACACAGGAAATTATTGGAAGATTTGGTTGAATTTGTCCGTAATGATTATTCTGTCAACCTTATGGCTTTAACTTTTTCTCCAATATATCAAGACATAGCAAATATTGAGTATCTGCTTTGGCTTAGAGATAAAGATAAAATTAATGACGATATTACCGATTTCAGCCGTCCAGTCTATAAATCGCAATATACCGACATGTCCCACTATATAAATCAAGTTGTTGATACTGCACACAATAACTTTTCAGCACACACTTAAAGATAATAGGCAAAAAAATGCTAACACGACGTAGAAAGATAATACTTTATATAGCAGCAACATTACTCCTATTTGGTATAGGTGGATATTTCTATATTAGTTCCGATCTGTTCTTGAACAATTTTGTCAAACCACGACTCATCAGAGCGTTAGATGAACAGATTGATGATAAGTATACTATGCAGATCGGTCATTTGCAGGGAAATATACTGACGGGTGTGAGGATAGATGATTTTTCAATTGATGAGAAAGAAGGGAATGGACAATCGGTGATGTCAACTGACAGTATTGTCCTAAGATATAATATCTGGGGATTACTTCAACGGAAGTTGCTTGTGAGTTCTTTGGATATACACACACCGATTGTTAAAATATATCGCGATGCTGATGGACAGGTCAATATTTCACAAGTATTCCAAAGAACAACATCTGAATCCGATACATCTACTGACAATACTTCTATCACCTTCGCTGTATCTAAGGTTAGTCTTATCAACGGTGCAATGCATTACACAGACGAACAGAGGAACTTGGATTTTAAACTGCCTGACATAAAAATAGAATTAGACGGTTCTTATGAACAGTGGGATCATACTGGTCAGTTCTCGGTTGGTGCGGGGAGGCTGACTATAAATCAATCAACATTTAATCTTGACAGCATAGATGACATAAAGTTCTCACTGTCTACTGAAATGGATACATTGAGTAGATTTAAACTCAGATCTGGAAAGACAGAGATTGATATTCAAAACGCAAATTTTGATCGTATGAATGGTGAATGGAATACGTCTGTCAAATTAACATTCAATGCTGAAGACATTCAGAAATTACTTGATGCGGGCACAAAGATTGATGGTTCAGGAGTGATAGAATTGGATCTGCAAGGTACCAGATCGAATATCGTTGGTCAGATCAAGGGTTATTCTGAAGGCCTCTCTTATAGCAATAATCATCATGCAACATCTGATGTCTCTGTAGGTCACCATTTAACAAACATGACACCTATAGAAGTATCGGCTGTAAATATAGACGCAAGTTTAGATCTAAATGAAGACCAACAACTTAAGATAAATGAACTGAGTACTGTGATTGCTGACGGTTCAATGTCAATTAGTGGAGGCGTGTCCTTCGCCAATACATCCAATCCATCAATGACAAATCTGATTGAACGTTTACAGCACTATGCAAATAACATAATTTCATATACAGGACAGTGTAAATTTGATAAGGTAGATCTTCACTCCTTCCTGACAATGTTCACAACCTTACCGTCAGATTCCCCTCGTATAGAAAACGGGATAATTCAAGGTTCAATTCAATTTAGTGGTGATTCAGAAGGAAATTACCATCTTGATAGTTTGACACGCCTGTTAGATGTAAGTCTTTTTGTGGAGGGAAATACAAATGATTTCATTTCTTTAGACGATTCTTATGTGAGTTGCAAGGTATCTGTTGATTCTGTAAACGGTTCCAGTGTTAATGCATCCGGTGTATTTGACAACATTCAGGTTGAGGTTGAGGGTTCTATTGAGAACTTTGATACAAGACTCAGTAATGTAGACTTTGGAAAACTCTTTCGTATCGCAAACGCAATTCCTATTGAAGGTGTTGGAAGTGCAAGCTTAAATGTAAATAATGCCAGTAATAATATTCATAGCGTCATAACGGGAAACGCAGTTATTCCGGAGACATACTTTTCACATAATGTAGATGATCCAATTCCAATAGGTCAGCTATCAAGTGACTTTAGATACGCTGACAACACCGTTCACTTTGAGAAGGGCAGATTGACCCATAGCACCAATAATGAAGACAGCAAGATTCAGTTTGATGGCAAGATTAGAATGGCTGAAAACATGCCAGTGAACTTTAACATCAATCTTGATCATTTCATGCTGAATACAGACTATGTTAGAATTTTATTCTCTGAAGACTATCCAATTGAGGGGA
>VXOP01000031.1 GCA_009839975.1 Candidatus Poribacteria bacterium | reverse complement strand
TATAATACGTCGCGTTTTCTTACAACAAAAAACGGTTCTAAACGTCTAATAGATCAGATAGTTCTTTAGGGACCAAAGTATTTGTTAAATTATGTATACAATTTCAAAATATCTCGTTATATAAGTATGTCTGTATTATCAGATTTATAACATTTCACAGATTTATGCAACTTTTTCGCCTCTGTGGTATACTTAAATGTAGATAATACTGGCAATAGAAGGTGTTTACTTATGCGCAGGAACAGAGAACGACGACCAGAAATCAAGGAGAAACTTGATCAAGCCGATAGAAGGTTTCGCGAAGCACGGGGACGTTTACGTTGGAGAGTTGATGAAGCAAAGATACCACTCACTGTTCAGGAAAGACATGGTATCTCCCAGTTGAAAGGACAAGTCTTAATTATATCATATAGCGATTCCTTACAACAGAGGATTAAGGATGTACTGGTATCCGAGAACTACCGTTGTGATATCGCTGAACGTAGTTCTATCGCTGTTGGCATGCTTAAAATGGCTAAATATGATTTGATAATAGTCGACTTCACCCGATTCAGGAGATCCAATATTTTCTCGTTTGTCAGAAGATTTCAACCCCATGTAAAGATAATCTCTATCGTATCAGATGAAAGAAGAGCACGCGATCTCATGAGATATGGGAGTTACAGTTTTCTTGTTGGAAGACACTTTGACACTGAACAACTCCGTACATGCCTTGTTAGTTCTCTCCGGATGAAGCATCGGGTTTGCGGTTTGCAAGCCCGCGGGGAAAGGTGTAATCGCTCTTGTGTTAACAGCTATCAGACCGAAGAGGACTTTATGGATGTTGGAGAGGAGTTCCCGGAACCCGAAAGAGAACCGGATAATCGTTACGACCCATTCCCATCAGAATAAAATGGCTTGTCAATCAGGTATAAGATGCCGAAGAATTTAGAATATAAAGTACGGTATGAGTCGCTTGATAAAATACTCCCAAAACTGAGGATTTTAGGTGCAACACACCGTGAGACTATTTACCAAGTAGATACCTACTTTAACAGTCCCAAAGGGAGGTTAAAATTACGCGAAACAGACGATTCGGATGAGAGTTGGCTCATATATTATGAACGGCCGAATAAGACAGATTCTCGTTATAGTCTGTATCAACTGTGTAAAATCACGCAGGGATCAAGTCTAAGAGAACTCTTAACTGCAGCTTTGCGTATAAAAACAGTCGTGAAAAAAGAGAGGTCAGTCTGGATGTATAAAAACACGCGTATTCACTTGGACACAGTTGTTGATTTGGGTGAATATGTAGAGTTAGAGACTGTATTTCAGGGACAGACAGAAACTGATGCCATAACTGAGCATGCTCATGTAAAACACACACTTGAACTAAACATCGCTGAACCAATTGCTGTTTCTTATAGTGATATGTCAATACAAAAAACATCAGAAGCCTAACACACACCATACGTGCACAACAGATTGGAGAACAAAAATGGATTATGCACGATTTCGTGAGATACTTGAACTAAAAGAAGATATAGATGGTGCCAAAAGAAGAGAGTTATTAAGAATCTATCTGCAGACTCCCACTTTACCGAAACTACAAGCAGCCCGTGCTTTGTTGGTTGAGATAAAGAAATCCTTAAATCGCTGTCCAGTTTCAAGACAGAAATGTTTGAAAACTATTAGACGCCTGATGTGTCATAGGCATTGAGATGCATAGATGTTGATGCTGCATTAGACCTGTCCTGATGGTTCAATCTATAGTCTATAAACGCGACTTGATTGCATGCGCCAATAGCGGTATCATTAGTTCATGATGTCCAGTAAAGTTATATCCTTTTCCTCCCATCTCTGTTGGACGTCTTACAACATTTTCCAATGGGCGGTATTGTTGTTGCATGTCAAAGTCAGCAGCCGTGAAATGTGAAACTGTATGTCCAAGATTACGGGCAATCGTCAGTGCTTTCAGGAATACTTCGGGAAGAATCACCGCGGAACCAAAATTGAGAATAACACCCCCACCTTCCAACTGTGTCACTAAGTTTGTTAGAATCCTAAAATCTGTGAAACTTGCTTCCCCGATTGCAGCACCATTCGCACTTGGATGCTGATGTATTATATCTGTCCCTATAGCAACGTGAACTGTAATTGGTATATTCAACTCACTGCAAGATGCCAGTAGACTAAATGCGTTGTAGGGTGCGTTAAGTTCTATCAGACTATTTCCCAAGGCTTCTCCCATACCAATTTTCGTATCAGCTGCCTTCTGTATAGCCGCATTCATTAATTTTCCTGTTTCTTCCCACATACCAAACTGTCCATTTTGTAGGTATAGAGAAACGTCCTCCGATGTCTCACCAATCAATCCGATTTCAAAGTCGTGAATGCTACTGGCACCATTGAATACAAAAGCTGTGATGATGCCTTGCTTAGCTAATGAAATCAGGAGTGGACTAAGACCGCACTTTATAACATGTCCCCCCATCATCACGATGACTGCCTTCCTTCTCTGATATGCAGCTATGATTCTATCAACAAGATCTAAGAAATCTTCACCCTTCAGGATTTTAGGTAGAGCATCCAACAACGATGTAATACCTTCTCCCGAGTCTGAAATGGTCGCGAAATCGTTGACTGACACCTTATTGATTCTATCTTTTAATGGGAGGGTTTTTACTTTTGAAATATCAACAAGTTTTGCTTTTATGTTCATGGTATTGCTTCAAGTTTAATGTCTAATTAGAAAAATGTCAAGTGAAAAAGATTAACAGGAAAAACTATTGTCAATCTACAGAATATATGATACAATATCTGCCAATAGAATAACAATCAATCTGTGGCATAAGAGGTGTGATAATGCGTTTTACAAAAACCTTGACTACTCTGTTCGTTTCGCTCTGTTTTATCTGTTTCATTACCACAACACCAGCACTCGGTTTCATTGAACGGGAATATACAATTCGTGAAGTTCTTGATGCATGCACAAACATCGTTTTTGGAGAAATTAAGTCTGTAAACAAAAGTCGGTATCAGACAATCGTCAAAATAAATGAAGATGTAAAAGGAAAAAGAGATGTGACGGGAAGGAGTGATACAACTGAATTAAAGTTCAATCTGTCAACCGGTCACTATAAACAGGGATCGTCCCCACAGAAATTGGTGAAACTCTTAAAACCGGGTATGCCGATCATTGTGTTCTATCGCGCCAGTAATTACGGCGTTGATAGCATGTGCTTTATAGATAACACTTGGTTCCAAATGCGAGGATACCACCGTAGAAGCCGTAGCTCAAGCTCATGGTGGAGTTTCACACATATTGACCCAATGATGACTCGCACTTTTAATGGAAAGACTGTTGCCTTTCAAAAGGTGGTCAGAGATATGTTAGACGGTAAAATGTGGGTAATGGCTACTGACGACACACTAAAAGCCTATGTCTTAACAGGGAATAGCACCTCACCCACATGGGGACAATCACATATTGATACCAACACAATGACTTACGAATACCAAGCCTTGCGAAATGTCAAAAAGGCAGGGAAACGTCCGCTCGCTTTTGAATACACGAAAGCCAGAACACTTCCACACCTTAAGGATGCCGATATATTGTGGATCGGTTATGAAGAGATTTCAAGTTATGGTAGATATCTGTTAACAAAAAGGACTGAACAAGCAATTAAAGACTATGTCAAAAACGGCGGGATAGTTGTCGTTTCTGGACAAGACAGCACGCTAAATAAACCATGTGGTATCGGATGGCTAGAAGGAAAACTAAAAGGGGTTGAAAGTCCGCCAAAAACAGTGTTTATAAAAACCGAAAATGCTGATGAGCTGTTTTCAACACCGAATAAAATCCAATCTGGTAAAATCTATATTGACGATGCATGGACAGATTGGGAAGCTGATGATGAGATATTTGCTATTACGCCTGATAGCAACGAACTTGTTGTGGGATCTCGAAAATACGGTAAAGGACTATATATCATCACCAGCCTGAGAAACGATGGCCAATATGCCGTATCTGTGAACAAAGCACTGATGGAAAACATACTACATTATGCTGCAAGTAAAATTCAGAAGTGAGTTTCATCTCTACTGAAAACGATTGACGCTCCATTATTGAAACTTAGCAATCACCAGTGTTATGTCGTCGTTTGCATTGACTCCTTGCTGATATTCTTGAAGGTCAGTAAGGACACCTTCTCTAATCTCTGTTGCTGAGAGATGCCTCGTATCAGATAATACTTCTTTAAATCGCGCAATACCATACATCTCATTCTCAGCATTCAATGCTTCTGTAATACCATCTGAATAAAGGACGAGCAGATCCCCAGGTCCCCACGTAGTTTTGGCACTATAATACTGTGTAACCGAGTCCTTATCAGGTAAAGCGATACCGACAGGAGGAAATTGCGACTCTAACTCAATACATTCATTACCATTTGCTGGCAGGAACAACATGGATGGATGACCTGCATTTGCATAATATAAAGTATTGTCATTATGAATTAGAACATAGCAACACGTCATGTAAATAAAGGTCCGTGCATCTTCATCTGTTACACGTTTTATTGCTTTCATAACTTCAGGAACAGAAGCATCAAAACGAATCTGTGTTTGAATGCAGCTCTTTGTCATTGCAGCAAGCATTGCAGAATGGAATCCGTGCCCCATCACATCCCCGATGAAAATACCGATACAATCATCTGATAGATACAGATAATCATAGTAGTCACCGCCAACACGATTCGTCGGTTTACAGTACCCAGCAGAGGTAAGACAGTGGTGTTTAATCTCTTCATTGGGCAGGATTGACTGTTGCACTTCAGCTGCGAGTCGGAGCGATTCCTCTTGTGCAACTTCCTTGCGAATGGAACTCATCTGCACTTCAAGATCATTTCTTATTTTATTATTGAGTACACGAAACATACCTCTACCGATAAGTGGCTCAGTCGCTAAGACCTGAAAGAAATCATCTCTTGTGATCTTTAACAGACATGTTTGTAAAGTTGTTTTGATGGTTGCGCTTCTCGGTTTATCATCTATCAATGCCACTTCACCGAAACAGTAACCTTTCTCATTAAAGGACAACACCTCTGTATCCGCTTTAATGATTGCTACTTCTCCTTCAACAAGTAAGTAAAGCGAATCCCCTTCTGTTCCTTCCTCAAAAATAATATGATTGGCTGGATAGTCTACTTGGTAGGTTATTTCTGCAATTAGGTTTAATCTTTCATCAGGCAGTCCCTCAAATAGATCGGTATCTTTTAAGAAGTTCTTCTTCTGTTCTATTAACATATTTGTTATGAATCCTATTATTAATGTAGTGTCTGATTTCAGATAAAAGTTGATATACCCGTTCCGGTATCGCATAATTATATCTAAAGGATGTATTTTTGTCAAATCACTATTATCAATCAAAGCAACTTCTATACTTGACATTAAATCCTATTTGTGTTAAACTACACCTATTATAATCAAGCGAATGAACTTTTATCAAATAACTAAAAGAGACATTAATTGGACTATTTTTAACGTCCTACCTATTCGTCACAACACTACATTATACATAAT
>VXOP01000055.1 GCA_009839975.1 Candidatus Poribacteria bacterium | reverse complement strand
CGTTCAGTCGGGAATCGGAGTTCCCTCCTACAGAAGATGTATAAACATATTTACATATTTCACCATAAAAAAGCACTGAGGTGTAAAATGGCATACACAAGCCTAAGAGACTTTGTAAAAGCACTAGATCGCGCCGGTGAACTCAAACGTATAAAAACACAAGTTTCACCCGATCTCGAAATTAGCGAAATTACCGACCGCATTAGTAAAATAGGTGGCCCCGCACTCCTGTTCGAAAATGTTGAAGGAAGTGAAATGCCATTGCTGATCAATACATACGGATCATACTCACGAATGGCAATGGCACTCGGCGTCGACGACCTGTCCCGTATCGCCTACGAAATAGAAGGAATGATAAAAATCGGTCCACCCGAATCCCTCCTGGATAAAGTGAAAATACTTAGAATTCTCTCACAACTGACTAACTTCCCACCCAAAACTGTCAAACGAGGGGCATCACAAGAAATTGTCCTAACAGGTGAAGACGCATCCCTGGATAGATTGCCACTCATAAAATGTTGGCCTATGGATGCTGATAAATACATCACATTACCACAAGTCTATACACATAGCCTCAATACAGGTCAACGCAATGTCGGAACATATCGCCTGCAAAAACTAAATCCCTACGCATTAGCAATGCACTGGCAAATACATCACGATGGGGCAGCACATCATCGGGAATATAAACAAGCAAATGAACAGATGCCTGTCGCCATCGCAATCGGTGGAGATCCCGTTATGTCATACATCGGAACCGCTCCGCTCCCATCCGGAATTGATGAACTCCTGTTCGCTGGTTTTTTAAGAAAATCAAATGTGGAAATGGTCACTGCTAAAACAATTGATATGATGGTACCCGCTAACGCAGATATCATAATTGAAGGATTTATTGAACCAGATGAAACATGTATAGAAGGACCCTTTGGAGATCATACCGGTTTCTATTCCATGCCCGATGAATATCCAGTATTTCGTATCACTGCTATAACACACAGAAAAGACCCCATCTATCAGACAATTATTGTTGGAAAACCACCGATGGAAGATTGTTATATGGGGAAAGCAACTGAACGTATCTTCATGCCATTAATTAAAACACAACTTCCTGAATTAGTTGATATGAACTTGCCGCTGTTCGGTGTATTTCACAACTTCGCACTGATCTCAATTGATAAGAGATACCCATTCCAAGCAAAAAAGATGATGCACAGTTTCTGGGGCCTCGGACAACTGATGTTCAGCAAAATCATCATTGTCGTTGATAAGGATGTAGATGTACAGAATGTTGAAGAAGTACTCTTTTATGTAGGTAGTAATGTTGATCCAAAACGAGATGTTACTATCGTTGAAGGACCTGTAGATGTGCTCGACCACGCTGCACCCCTACTTGGTGCCGGTTCAAAGATGGGTATTGATGCGACAACCAAATGGGAAGAGGAAGGTTACCATCGGGAATGGCCTCCTGAAATTGAGATGTCTGAAGAAATAATTGAACTTGTAAATGAACGTTGGAAAAAATACGGTCTATAGCGTTAACAGTTGGAGATGAGGATATGTCCGATACAATTTACGATGTAGCAGTAATAGGTGCTGGCCCCGCAGGAACCCAAGCTGCAGTTTCCGCGAGTCATCAGATGCGACATGTGCTGGTGCTACATTCCGGTAAAGTTAGTTTTAGCCGAGGAAGAGCATATTGGTCAAAATCTGTGGAAATTGAAGACGCACCCGTATTCCCCGGAATTACAGGTCCTAACTTCGCGAAAGAACTGATGAGATGGATGGAAAGTCGACCAGTGGTAAACTTTATGCTGGGTGATAAACAACGTACAACAGGTATTGACATCAGAGATGGAATGGTTACCCGTCTAACACGAGACAACGATACCTTTGAAATAGAAGCATCAACTGCTGTTCTAAAGAAAGATAAACCGATGCAGTTTGAACATTTCAGATCTCGCACAGTAGTTGTGGCATCAGGTTTCGACGATAAATGGCCCGACATTGAGTTTCAAGTAGATGAAGATCGTCTCTATAAACAGTATGCTACCGTGTTCCGTTACGCTGGAAATCGTAAAGGATGGCATGTGTGTATTCGTTGTGATGGTCATTTACATGTCAATGAGCACCTCGCCCTCCTCGGCGTAGGAGACTATATCTATGAGGCAGCAATCGGGGCACAGGATTTTACGGATAAGATTACAATCCTAACCAATGGACGACCACACGGCATGTCCACCTCAGTATTGAAACAGGTTCAAGAAAGAAAAATCCAAATAATTGAGACAAAAATAAAACAACATATCGGTGAAAAGACCGATCTGTTGGGTTTTAAAATGATGGATGGAACTCAGTTATTCTTCCACGGATTCCTCGTTGATGAAGGTCTAATCCCAAACACCAAGTTTTTAGATGGATGGGATTACCAAAAAGATGAGGAAGGACTGATCATCGCAAATGAAGATATGCAGATGTTAGATAGTAATGGGAATCCAATTCCAGGACTTTTTGCAGCAGGTGACATTATATCTGGCGAACGCAACTTAATTGCAACCGCTTTTGCACTCGGTCAAGAAGCAGGTCTATCCGCCTCCGATTCACTCAGGAAGTGGCACTATCCACATGACTAAATTACAATCTACGGTCAATTAAATCTATCTACGGAAAGGACTATTATATGGGATCAATCGAAAATCACAAAACACTTTATATTATTGACACTATGGCAGAGATATTTAGAGCATTTTATTCTATTCAGACGCGTCTTGTCAGCTCAGTTACAGGAGAGCCAACAAATGCCATCTTCGGGTTTACCGGCACGCTTATGAAACTACTAACCGATTTCAAAGCTGAGTATATCATCGCTGCTATCGACACACCAGGAGATACATTCCGGAACGTGCTGTACGCAGAATATAAAGGACATCGTAGAACTCCCCCAGATGATTTAGTGACACAGATTCCACGGATTCAACAACTGCTTGAGACATTGGAGATTCCCGTCATTGGAAAACAGGAATTAGAAGCAGACGATATCATTGCATCTGTCACACAGCACATACTTGATGCACCCGATACACAAGATGTTCATGTTAGAATAGTCTCAAAAGATAAAGACTTAGAGCAATTACTGTGTGAACGCGTTACGATGTTTGACATTAATAAAGACACTGTTATAAACGTTGAATCACTCATGGAGAACAAAGGTATTACACCGGACCAAGTTATAGATGTGCTAGCACTGATGGGAGATACATCTGATAACGTTCCAGGTGTTGAAGGGATAGGATTGAAGACTGCTGCTAAACTACTTCAAGAGTACGGTACTTTAGATGGAATCTATGAGAATATTGAACAGATCAAGGGTAAACGTCGCGAGAATTTAGAGAAGGCTCAGGAATATATATCACTCTCAAAAGAACTTGTCACATTAAAACGAGATGCAGACCTTGATTTCACAATGGAAAAAGCACGCGTCAAACCCCCTGACATGAGCAAAGTTAGAACCCTCTTTGAACAACTTGAACTAAAACGATATCTCAACCAGATTTCGGCTTATGCAGATGGAAATGGTGATACTGACCAAGTCAATGTTGATGTGAAAACGACCAGGAAAGAACGTCTAGAAGCGATGGAACTTGAGAAAGAGAAGATCATAGAAGAAGGAAATTTCACGACGGCTAAATCTGGTGACTACACTGCAATTACGACTGATGAACAGCTTTCCGAGCTTGTAGTGACACTTTCAAAACAGGACATAATTTCCGTTGATACTGAGACCGATGGATTATATCGCAACGCCGGTCTGTGCGGCATTAGTTTTTCATGGAAACCAAAACAGGGCGTTTATGTCCCGATCAAATCACCTACTCTTGAAAAGCATTTAGATCAGGATACAGTTTTATCAAAACTCAAACCTATATTGGAAAATCCAGATTTACCAAAATGTGGACATAACCTAAAGTTTGATGCAAGCATCTTCCTTAGACACGGTGTGCAGTTACAAGGCGTCGTCTTTGATACGATGTTGGCAAGTCAAATCGTTGATCCAAGACAGCCATCACATAATCTTGATAACTTAGCACTGCTCCACTTAAACCATAAGATGATTCCACTCTCTGCCTTGATTGGTGATGAAGAAGACTCCACATCTATAGACAAAATACCTTTTGAGGAAGTAACACAGTACGCTTCTGAAGATACTGATATTGTCCTCCAACTGTATCATTTTTTTAAGCCGAAACTTGAGGAAACAAACACGGATGAGCTTGTGAGAGATATCGAATCACCTCTCGGTCCAGTGCTTGCTCTGATGGAGTTTAATGGTATTGTGTGCGATACCGATGAGATTGATAAACAGAGAAGAATTGTTGATCAACTTGTTGAGGAACGAGAGAAAGAGATACACGATCTGGTAGGATACGGATTTAATATCGGATCGCCAAGTGTTCTTGCAGAAGTCTTGTTTGGTGAGATCGGTTTCACACCTGTCCGTAAAACAAAAACGGGAAAAAACTCAACGGATGCTAACGTGCTTGAAGCTCTTGCAGCACAAGAGGACATCAATAAGCCGAGAACTACTGTTCCCCGATTGATCATTGAGTATAGACGGTATCGTAATCTACAGAGTACATATCTTGGACAATTAAAAAACGCTGTGAATGATGATACAAAACGTATCCATACACATTTATATCAGTTGACAACAGCTACCGGACGTTTAAAGTCTGATAGTCCTAATCTTCAAAACATTCCTGTCAGGTCAGAGGTTGGTCGTCAGTTGCGAAAAACCTTTGTTGCGCCTGAAGGACATAAATTGATCTGTGCAGATTATTCGCAGATAGAGCTGCGGGTATTGGCACACTTTAGTAAAGACCCAAAACTTATGGAGATCTTCAACCAGGATTTGGATATTCATACAACGGTTGCATCAGAGGTATATAAGGTTTCAACAGAGGAAGTAACCAGAGAATTAAGAGACAAAGCAAAGATTGTTAACTTTGGTATCATCTACGGTGTTTCACCGTCTGGTTTAGCACGTAGAATTCAAGGGATGAATACAGATGAGGCACGGGATCTGATAACAAATTACAAGGCGCGTTTTCCTGGAATTAATGTGTTCTTTCAAAGGTGTATTCAACAAGCGTTAGAGAACGGTTATGTAACGACATTAACAGGTCGTAGACGTGCCATACCTGAGATATTTGAACACTCTCAGAGTCGTCAGAGCCTGGGTGAACGTCTCGCTATTAATACCGTAATTCAAGGAACAGCTGCGGATTTAATCAAAGCAGCTATGGTAAGAGTTCAAGAGAGAATTGATAAGGATCAGTTAGAGATGAAATTGTTATTACAGATTCATGATGAACTGGTACTTGAATCACCTACTGATCTTGCTGAAACCCAGGCTAAGATAGTTTCAGAAGAGATGGAGAATGCTATGACGTTAAGAGTTCCGCTTCGAACAGAGACCGGTATTGGTGATAATTGGATGGAAGCGAAATGATTATCTGTAGTAAAATGAAATTTGACAATTTTATTAGTTTATAGTATCATGTTAACG
>VXOP01000251.1 GCA_009839975.1 Candidatus Poribacteria bacterium | reverse complement strand
TTGTGCCGCGCTACCCAAGAGAATTAGGATTCATGGATGTTATCGGTGGTGCAAGAATTATTATTGAAGATCCAATCGTAACACAAGAAAAACTTGTGAAGCTTTTTCAAGAACTAACTGATAAGGAATAATACAAAATAGGACTTACGCATTCCCCCCTGATAAGGGGGTTAGGGGGTTACAAAGTCGTTATTTCAATGATATATTAGTGATTTAACCCCCTAAATCCCCTTATCAGGGGGACTTTAAGAAAAATTGCGTAAGTCCTGACTAAATTAACGCGATTATTTTATTTTCGGATGGTAGGTGTCAATTTAGTGCCCCTCTAACACAGCAGGTGCGGGTTCTAACTGCATCAGTCAAAATGTTTTGTATTGTAAAATTTACTATTGTCAAAATCTGCTTTTTTAAACAACCTCTCAAAAAGGAGTTTATTATGAAAATGCGAAGTGTTTTTGTCGTTTTCGCAATGATTGGTATGTTCATCAATTTTTTACCGTATAGTGAGGCTAATCCAGAGGATGGATTAGTGTTACATCTGAGTTTTGATGAGAATACCATTACAGGCGATACAGTAAAAGACTTATCTAATGAAGGCAATGATGGAATAATTCACGGAAGTGCAAAGACCGCTGCTGGAAAGCATGGTGACGCGTTGGAGTTTGATGGTGTGGATGACTTTGTTGAAGTGCCACTGGTAGATTCTATTACCTTTTCTACGGGCGATTCACTCACGGTACAGGCATGGATCAAAACAGATGATCAGCCTCCACAAAACGATGGGATTGTCGGCAACTATAAACAAGGGACTGTTCCGTTATGGCTACTGTCTATGAACGGAGACAACGCAGCACTACGCGGTACAATAAGTTTTTCCGTTCGAGATCCGGCACGCACCAGTGCTGGCGTAAGATCTCCAGACTTCCTGAACGATGGCGAATGGCATGTCCTTTCTGGTGTCCGAGATCAAGAAGCAAAGAAAGTCCGATTCTATGTGGATGGTACGTTGATTAATGAAGTTGATGACAACACACAGGACATCAACAGCGGACAGTCTATATGGATTGGAGAACATCTGAGCCGATTTTACAAAGGGTTGATTGATGAAGTGAAAGTGTGGAATCGCCCCTTGTCCGCCGATGAACTTGAGCAGTCCGGACAGCAACCAGCTCCCGTTCATGCAGCGAGAAAACTGGCGACAACATGGGGGACTATCAAGGCAACACACTAAAAACACCACTATGGCGCGATAGGTGTCGCGCCATAAAGGCACGTCTCATTCATTGCGGACGTGCCTTCCTTAATCCTTTACCACAGACACCCGTCGATAATCCTGATTCAGACACCACTTGACACGACCCTCTTCCTCATGCTATTCTTATCCAAAAGACACAACATGGAAAACACCAATGCACCAAAACTTTCCCGACAACGCACTATACGAAATGGATAATCTTGAAGTGCTACGCGGCATGAACAGTCAAACCGTAGACCTTATCGCCACCGACCCACCGTTCAACATCAAGCGCAACCGCAGCGGCACAGCCGGACATTATGTAGACAACTGGAAATGGGGAGACACCGGTATACTCCCAGACCAATGGAAATGGAACGAAGTCCATCCCAAATGGCTTGAAGAAATCAAAGACAACCACACTGAACTATATCATGCCATTGACGCAGCCAAACAATGTCAAGGTGAAGACACCGCAGCTTTTCTATGCTTTCTCAGTGTCAGACTTATTGAAATGCATCGGATCCTAACGGAGACAGGAAGCATCTATTTGCATTGTGACCCTACCGCAAGCCACTACATTAAAATGTGTATGGATGCGATATTTGGGCGAAGGAGCTTTAAAAATGAAATAGTGTGGAAGCGTCAAACAGCAAATAACGCTGTCTCTAAAAAATATGGTAGTATCGTAGACTACCTGCTTTTCTATACAAAGGGCAACAAATACACATGGAATCAGCAATATGGCCCCCGATCTGAAAACGCGCAAAAAGAGTTCCGACATAAAGATGCTGACGGTAGAGTGTACAGAACTCACGATCTCACCGCACCAGGCAGAGATGCTAATCGCATGTTTGAATGGCAAGGGACAATTCCCTACCGAAACTGGGCATATTCAAAAGGAACACTTGATAAGATGTTGTCCAATGGTGAGATTCTTTTACGAAAAGATGGAACAGTGTCTGCGGCACGGGGACACAAAATCTATCTTGATGAGCAACCTGGAGTTAAGTTGCAGACCATCTGGGATGATATCGCAAAAGTAGGCACATCTAAAGAACGCACAGGTTCACCCGACCAAAAACCGCTTGCCCTCTATGAACGCATTATCAAGGCTTCGTCTAAGGAAGGTGACCTTGTCCTCGACCCATTTTGCGGATGTGCAACCACGATTATTGCAGCAGACAATCTCAAACGTCGCTGGGTAGGCATAGACAGACGTGTAGATGCCCGCTACCACATCATAACCCGTCTGATGGGCATTAGCAAAAAAGAACGCGAACGGATAGAGAAATACGCCACAGATAAAAACTGGTTAGATAGACAAACAGCGAAATACGAAATCCATTACCAAACTGATCCGCCTGTCCGAACAGATCAAGACACTCCTACAGTCCCCGAATTAGCCCAGGTCTATCCACACCATCTGGAACCGTTGCACAGCCATGCAGAGATGCACCAAATCCTTGTGGATCAGTTCGGATTAAAATGTTGGGGATGCAACTTTGTCCCACCCGACAAGCGCTATTTACACCTGGACCATATCGTCCCCAAAAGCGATGGCGGCACCAATGATATAGACAATCGCGCGCTCTTATGCCAACCCTGCAATAGCAAAAAATCCAACACGATGAGTCTCACGTCCTTACGCAGACAAAACAAAAAGGAAGGATATACCCAGCAGGGAGAAGCGATAAACCTCCAAGCTGCATTATCGTGGACACGATCCCTTTTAGTCCAAACAATCCGAGAAAGGCCTTACCAACCCGCACTCCCCATTGGAAGTGAAGGATAATATTATTTGAAAATTCGATATATGTTAAATTATTGTTGCGCCTTCAGGACGAGGTGCTGTTGGACGAAAAAGTCTGGTCTGATAGGATTGATAGGTGAGTTTGGCAAGATGGGGTGTTGGAATTTTGATACCCCCCTGCACACGGGAATGCATCACAGCATCAAGTATCCCAGTGGTTAACAGTGTTCGCTCAACGGGATATTGCGGTATACCCGTTAGGAACATCTCTTCAATGTTTAAACTCAAATAACTAAAGTGTGCATGCGGTGTGCCATTTTGTAGATAAAATTCAGTCGCGTAAATGTTGTCACCTATTTTTCCAGCATAGGCAAAGTCAGTAACATATCCGTTTAGCATTAACACTGCCGATTGAAATCCATCACGGTGTTCAATTAGAAACAGTGTTGGGTTTGGACACCCTTCTTGCATGCTCTTGTCAGGACGATTCTCAATTTGTTCACATGCCGCCGCTGCTAAGTTTAAAATCCAATCATTATTCTCTGCTACTTTCCATACAGATTCACCTTCTATACACTGAACTGAAGTTACACCCGATTCCCCACCCTGTCTACGTTCAATCATACATTGGAGCGTCTCGAGAGCATGGAATCCATAAGACTCTACACCACCATAGCCAATTCCTACTGCTTGCTCTAAAGACGTCTCAAGTTGGTGTTCCAAAAAAGGATGTCGCCAACAGATTGGTAAGGAAGAACCTGCCATGAAGGGAACATCAAGATGTCTCGCTCTTTCATACATCCAGATTGCATCGTCCCAATTATAAGATAAATGTTTATCACAGAAAACTGGTACAGACCTACCAGTTGATGCAAAAACACCGCAAATCTGCTCAAACATATAACGGCGCGGATACATGTGCTGTTCAAACTCATTATGTGGATAGTCACCGTGTTCGCCGATCAGCAGCACACCATCAACAGCAAGTTCATTTCCCCCAAGTGTCAACGCCTTACGTATACTGGGATAGATTGGTACTTCATGCGCTTCTGCTAAAGCAACGCCGATATCGCGATCATCTATCTGATCAAGATAAATGGAAACGAGATTGACACGCGGTTCCAGAAATCCTTCATCAGTTGGGAAGCCTTCCATATATTTTGTTGCGATGACATCTGCATGTGAATTTGGAAAGTATGTAGTGATGATCGCTGCAATCTTCTTACGATTTTCCATAGATTTAAACCCAGACTATCTGATGATTTCTGTGCCAATCCCGCCTTCTGTCAGAACTTCAAGCAACATCGAATGTGGGATTCTTCCATCAATAATATGTGTCTTTGCTACACCACCAAGAAGTGCAGTGTTACAGGCACTTATCTTCGGTAACATACCACCTGAAATCGTACCATTATCAATCAACGCATTAATCTCTCTCATGCGGATAGTTGGAATGAGTGTCGTGATGTCATTTAAATCTTGACAGATTCCAATCGTATCTGTTAGCAGGATTAGTTTCTCAGCTTGAAGTGCAGAAGCGATTTCCCCCGCCATTGTATCCGCATTAATATTATATGTCTGTCCATCAGCACCGGTACCGTTGGGGGCAATGACCGGGATATATCCCGCTTCGTCCAGTGTAATGATGGGTTTCGTATTGACTCCAATTATACTGCCAACAAATCCGATATCAACAGTTGTTTCATTTCCATGTTCATCTGTGACTTGTGGTGAGTATTTCTCTGCAACGATCAGATTAGCATCCTTACCACAAAGTCCGATTGCTTGACCACCATGCTGGTTGATTCGGGCAACAATACTCTTATTGATGTTCCCCGCAAGTACCATTTCAGCGATCTCTACTGTCTCTGCATCTGATACGCGTAAACCCTCCACAAATTCGGTCTCTTTTCCAACTTTATCCAGCCATTTTTTGATACTTGGTCCACCACCATGGACGACGATAGGACGCATCCCGACATATTTCATCAGTACGATATCTTCCATAACGGAATGGATAAGGCTATCTTCCTCCATCGCAGCACCACCATATTTTATGACTATCCTACGATTATAAAACCGTTGTATATAGGGTAATGCCTCAATAAGTACATCAGCTGTTTGGTTCATGTGCTATAAATCCAATCCTTTCGGAAAATGTGTATATATTCTACGAAATTTTACTTGACATATCAAGTTAATTTCCGAAGGGATTCGATTTATGCAGCATGCACCATACAAGAAACTGCAGCATTTTCCTCATCATAATGTTCAAAACACCGCAGAATATGGCTTTTCATCAGCAAATTCTGTATCTTTGAAAGATTCATCACACCAATACTACCTTCTCTCTGTTTGACAGTAGCGAGTGCACTGAGCAGTACACCAAGACCCCCACTATCTATCCTTCGCGTGCGATGAAAATCAAAAAGAATGCGTGGCGTTTTCCAATGACCTATTTCTGTATATATTGTATCGCGTAACTCAACTATAGACGTGCCTATCAGACGACTTACAGGTTCAATGATTATCACGTCGTTTTTCAAACGAACTTTAGTTTGCATGTGAATATACCTCATCATTAATGTTGCTTTAATATATAT
>VXOP01000082.1 GCA_009839975.1 Candidatus Poribacteria bacterium | reverse complement strand
AGAATAGATTATGTAAAATTGCAGGGAGATATCTACGATGCAGAATACAACGTATGAAACTATTGTAAAACGATTAGACCAACTTGAGAAAGGATTGTTGGATATAAGACAACAAGTTGACATACTACTAAATGCTCAGAATGAATCCAAGAAGCGTTTTAAGTCTGGTGAGGAAGTAATGGCATTTTATGCATCCAACAAACAGGAAAACGCGAAGGTCATTGAAAGCGTATTTGCGGATATATACGAACAAATGGGGGTTCCACATGATTTTAAACCCATGTCTGTCACAGAAGTTCGCGAAAGTATGCGACAAAACGGAATACGTCCAGAAGATAATGAATTTAGTCGTGCTATAATAGCAGAAAGAGAAAAATAATCGTGTATTATTCCAACGTCTTATCAGAGCCGCACAGCAAGAAAGTCTATTAGTCTTTAATCCAGAAACCGATTCACAACAAACCCTTAGAGATTGGATAACACAGACATGAACTCAAAAAGATGAAGCATCAAATTTTACTTGACAAACATAATTCTATATGTTAAACTTAGGTATACGTTACAAAATTACTAACCTTAAGTTTATGTAAAAGGTGTTTACAATGCTATTCTACAATACTTCCAGAAATGATCTCAATATCATAAAAATACCAAATTTTTTATCCATATTTCAACATAGAAAGAATTCCTTACAGTTCAGGAAATTAAAAAAATTGAATCAGTCAGAAAACCCGCTACAAAGCCTTACAGCCACTGATTTCACAAGCAATTTATCAAAACATACGACTGTAAGGAATTTCTTACGAATTCGTAACCTTTTGAAAAGAGAGTATGATGAAACTACAGGAAAATCACAAAAAATTCGCCGTCAAATGCTACGCAGAATATATATGACATAATATACAAAAAATTCATGTGAAATTCTCATCTTAATGTGGTATTATAATGTTTCAAGTTTACCGTGTATCCGTTTAGTACATTAATCATGAATCTAATTGGAGGTAGAAAGATGGGTTTTGGTCCAACAGAATTGCTGATTCTTTTGGCATTTACAATAGTCTTATTTGGGTTTGGCCCCCCTGGTGCCGGAGAATTGCTGATTCTTTTAGCAATTGTATTACTCATATTTGGTGCAAAAAAATTACCCGAATTAGCACGCGGAATTGGCAAGAGTGTCACAAGTTTCAAGACTGGCCTCAATGAAGGAGCCGAAGAGGAAGCAGAAGTTGCTGCTCAGCAGGAAAAAGAAACTACACAGAAAGAAGAAATAGGTTAATTCTAACTCACAATGAAAGAGAAATTACCCGATTTTCTTCAAGACGTTATAGAAGAGTATCCTGACGTCTGGAAGGCATATCAGTCTTTAGGTGAAGCCTGTGGTAACGCAGGATCCCTTGATCCTAAGACTATTCGTCTGGTTAAACTTGCCTTGGCTATCGGTGCGAAGTCCGAAGGTGCAGTGCATTCCCACACACGACGCGCACTACGAGAAGGTATTTCACGAGAGGAGATACAACAGGTACCATTGCTTGCAATCACTTCAATTGGGTGGTCATCAAGTATGGCTGCATTGTCGTGGATTAAGGATGTCCTAGATAAACAACCGAAAATGGATTGAGAACATAAACATGGAAGTTGATCAAAAACGTTGGCACATTACGCTTTCAGAAATTGCTGTCTTCTTTATGATCATCTCTACTCTATTGTTGATACCTTCTCTTGGAAAAACTGATTCAGCATCAGAGATGCAGCAAGGTGTTGAATATGTAAAACTGCGTCTCTATCCACAAGCAGTTGATTCCTTTAAATCGGTTCTGTCACAGAATCCGACTGATGTAAATGCACTTTTTCATCTGGGAAATGTCTACAAATTACAAGATGAATTGGAATTAGCGATAGAGACATATAAGAAAATACTTTCAAATGCTGCTACGAAGCATAAAACCGTAAACGCGCAATTATACGGATATACACACCTTGCACTTGCAGAGATATACTGCAAACAGAGTCAATTGAAAGTCGCAGAACAACATGCCATTGAGGCAGATCAGACCTTATCAAATTCTGCTGAAACACAATACCGACTCGGTTACATCTACACACACCAGGCAAAGTTTGATAAAGCACTTGTTGCTTTTAACAAGACATTGGCAAGCAAACCTGATTTCGCTGAGGTATATGAATGGCTCGGGTTAATCGCGCTCATGCAACAGAAACCTCGGAAAGCGATAAGCAACTATAAAATTGCTATTCAGAAGAAACCTTTTGTTCAGAGTGCCTATTATAATTTGGCAAAGGCATACCGACTTCTTGGTGATATGGAATCTGCCAAAACACACCTTAAGTTATTCCAGAAGATGAAGGCATACTATGATCAGACATACACCATTGAAGGTGCTTTAGCGGAAGACCCAAAGAATACTGCACTCAGATTGAAATTAGCTGAGACACATTTAGAACACAAAAACATACCGGCAGCAGTTACAACTTACCAAATACTGCTTCGGTTCAATCCTGAATATGTTAGTGGATATGACAAACTCGGTAGACTCTACATGGAACTAAACATACCCAACCGAGCAATTCCGATGTTTCAAAAGGTGATAGAATTGAACCCAGACGTCATAGAGGCACATGTTCGGTTGGGGTGGCTCTATTCAAATCAGAAAACCTATGACAAGGCGGAATTCCACCTAAAAAAAGTAATACAAAAGATGCCAAAACATACATTGGCGTATCACGGTTTAGCAGAAGTCTATGTGAAGCAAGAACGCCTTGAAAAAGCAGTTGGTATCTACCAAAAAATCACAGAACTTGATCCAGACGACAAAGATGCACGAACCGCATTAAGAAACTTAGAACGAATAAAAAAGTGAGAACAGACGAAACGGTAAATGCCTTATTTAACATTACCTTTAATTAAAAAGATCAACACTAACAGTTTTCACGGTTTCTTTTTCTATCCACTCATCATAGTTGGTATTTTATGCTGTCAATGTAGCAATGCAGTTTTTGCAGAATCTATTTTTATTGACGCTACTGAATCGGCAGGGATTACATTTGAGCATACGGATGGACGAAGCGGTCTAAGACTGTTCAATGAATTCCTCGGCTCTGGTGGGGGTTTCTTTGATTATGACGGCGATGGAGACCTTGATATATACCTTGTCAACGGTGCAATTCAAACCGACAATCAGCGTGAAATAACACCGCATAACGTCCTATACCGGAATAACGGAGACGGCACTTTTACTGATGTGACAGAAATTGCAGGTGTCGGTAGCACCGAATATGGTATAGGTGCAGCAGTCGGTGATTATGATAACGATGGAGATATCGATCTATATGTTACCAATTTCGGTGAAGACCAACTCTATCAGAATAATGGAGATGGTACTTTTATAGATGTAACGAAAAAAGCAAAAGTTGGTAATCAGAAATGGGGTACCAGTGCTGCTTTTGCTGATGTTGATAACGACGGTTTCTTAGATATATATGTAGCAAATTATGCAGATTACAATCCGAAAAAAGATATAAAGTGTGAAGAACGCGGGGTTCATGTCTATTGCGGTCCTCATGCATACCCTGCAGTGCATGATACTTTTTTTAAGAACAGTGGGGACGGTGCGTTTACCGATGTTTCAGAATTGTATCGTCCTCCAGACTTGATGCCGATGCACGGATTAGGTATAACATTCGGTGATTACGATGGTGACGGTGATATAGATTTATATGTAGCAAATGATCAAGACCCAAATTTTCTGTTTCAGAACGATGCAAAAAAAAGCTTTTTAGAGATTGCATTAATTTCGGGAGTTTGCTATAATGATATGGGAAAAGAAGAAGCAGGTATGGGAACCGATTTCGGGGACTATAATAACGATGCACAACTTGACCTAACTGTCAGCAACTACCAGACTGAAACGAACACGGTTTACCAAAATCACGATAAGGATTTTTTTGTTGACAATACGATTGCCTCAGGAATAGCAGAGGTGACACACGGATATCTCGGTTGGGGTATCAAGTTTTTTGATTATGACAACGACGGTTACCAAGACATCTTTGTTGCCAATGGACATCTGATGGATAACATAGCGATGCTTGAAAAGCATGTCAGTTATCCGCAAAGAAACCTTCTGTTTCGCAATTTAGGTGATGGAACTTATGCAAATGTAATCTCGGATGCAGACGGTTTAAGTTTAAAGAAGGTTAGTCGTGGGGCTGCTTTCGGTGATTATGACAATGATGGCGACCTGGATATCCTTGTCACGAACTGCAATCAACGTCCAGATCTGTTAGAGAACGTTGTTGGAAATAGAAATAATTGGATACAGATACAGGTCATCGGAAAAAAGAGTAATCGTTCCGGTATTGGCACAAAAATAAAGGTTGTTACTGGCAATCTTTTGCAATTTCGCGAAGTTCAGAGTGGAGGGAGTTATCTCTCATTCCACGATCTACGGGCTCATTTTGGTGTTGGAAAGGCGGAACAGATCGATCTCATTGAAATCAAGTGGACATCAGGTCAAATAGACAAATCAGTAAATGTTTCTGTGAATCAGAGATTATTAGCCGTTGAAGGTGAAAAAATCGTTGTAATAGACGAATTGAATTCAAAATAACATATCCTGAAAGTAGGTTAGTAAGGTGAAAATATGAAACACTTTTCTATGATATGTGTCCTTATCATGTTTGCATTACCTGTCGCATTTGCAGCAAATGAACCAGAGGATTCACTCATACTTTACATGTCTTTTGATACGGTCGATGGAAAACAGATGAACGACCATTCAAAATATGAAAATCATGGTGAATTGAAGGGAGACCCAGAACACGTTGCTGGTAAATTTGGCAAAGCTCTCAAATTCAACGGTCAGGATACCTATGTGGAGATACCTCACCATGAATCCCTCACGGTGGATCAGGATTTCACCATCATGGCTTGGATTCATACGGTTAGGCATGAAGGACCTGATAATGGTCGATGGCAAGGTATCATGGCAAAGGGAAACAATCCACGTTCCTATAGTCTCTGGACTGAGTCAAACAGTAAGTGTCTACATCTAAGCGTAGGGCCTCCGAATGGTGGCGGCAGTGTTTGCAATGGTGTAGTTGCGCTAAACACATGGCAACATGTTGCAGCACAGTTTAATGATGGTACACACCGTTACTGGTTAAACGGACAGAAGGTTGGGGAAATCGGCAACAAACCGAACCCGCCTGGTTTAGAGGATACCAATCCAGTCGTGATAGGCACAGCAGGCGGCGGGAATATCCGATGGTTCCTCGGTATGATAGATGAAGTCCGTATCTGGAACAGAGCACTCTCGGAAGAAGAGGTTAATCAACAGATGAATAAAGGTCATTTTGAGATTTTTGCTGTTGATCCTGATCAGAAGTTATCTACCACATGGGGTAGTCTAAAGTCTAAATTCAGATAATACTGACAAAGATATGCATTCGTCATTACATAGATTACTGATGACGAAGAACACCCAGCGTAGGGGCGAGGGGACCTCGCCCCAGTCTCGTATAAACAACACCCAGCCCCCCGGCCCGAGAGGGATAGGGGGTTGAGGGGGTTTGGTTGGAAAAAAAAA
>VXOP01000048.1 GCA_009839975.1 Candidatus Poribacteria bacterium | reverse complement strand
TAACTCGCAGGTCTCATAATCCTGTTTTTGTTGGTTCGAGTCCAGCCCCTGCAATTAGAAAATGGCACAATCTATCAGATTATGCTAAAAGACTACAAAAAGAAGTTAGGACAAAAAAAGGCAGGCACCCAATAAAGGATACCTGCCTGTAAGGTTTTTGTGAAAAGTTGTGCCTAACGATAGTTATTATCTTGGCGAGACAACAACTTTTATCCATCCGCTATATGCCGACCCTGCACTGTTTGTTGCCTTAAATCTGAAACTTCGGGTATGGGCTCTTGTCACCGTGCCACTGATAACACCATTGCTAACTGACGTTCCTATCGGGTATCCCCCATCCGTGCTACCATCGCGCGAGAAAGTCGGGTTGCCTGTGACATAACTATTCAGGTCTAAATAAAAACTATCACCGACCTTGAGATTGAAAGAACCGATAGCACTCCATACAGGGGCTGACACCGTCTCTGAAGGCGTAGACAGAGTAGACAGGGGTGTAGACGGGGTAGAGGTGGATGAAGGCGTATCTGTAGACGTTGTCGTCCCTGTGCTACTCGGTAATGAAACAGAGACAGTATAACTCGGTTCAGCAATCGTGCCATCCGACGCATACACATACGCTGTCAGCACATAATCCCCAGACACACCACTCGGAAAACTATACGTATACGAAGCCGACGTAGAGTTACCCGTGCTATCAGATACATTCGATTGGCTCGTCCCATAACCCGATTCACTCGGAGACTTCAAATACCAGTATATTTGCGTCCACCCCGAAGGCACACTCACATTCGCCGTATGACTACTACCCGCCTCCGCAGTATAAGAACCATCAGATGGAGATAACGAAGCGGATGCAGTTGACGTCGACGACGTGCTACTACTCACAGATACCGTGTAAGAAGACTCCGACTTCTCGTCGTTAGCATTCGTCACAACAGCCGTTATCAAATAATCACCCGCCGACGCATTAGAAGCAAAAGTATATGAGAAATCCGCCGTCACAAGACTGCCATTCCCCATATCCGTCTCCATCAACGTGCCAAGACCCGTTCCACCCGGAGACCTCACATACCATTTCACATGCTTATACGCATCAAGAGAAAGCAATACCGCCTTATGAACACCACCCGGAACAGCATTAAATATGTTGTCCCACGGATACGTCTTCAAACCATCCTTCCCAGGACCATGATAACTCTTGAACCAACCATCATGTTTTATCTTCGTGTTAGAACAATTCCGGTAAAGCGCACCACACTTATTGCCATTCTTGAGCTTTTTGCCACAAACACGAATACGATGCTCATTCCTGTCGGAAACACTACACAGATAAAACATGTGACCACACCCCGCAGGAGCAGGCTTGCCATTCAACTTCGCATCTATCGGAAGATTACGCAACGGCTTATTCGTGCCAATATCCAATGTAGACGACTCCAACGGATACGGACACGTAACCAATTGCCTAACAGGGGTCTCATACTTCTGACCACAACCCCCACCACATTTATACTTCTTCGGCAACGGATCCAACTTCCATGAATCAAAATGTAGAAAACGCTTAAACGACATTGAAGTTGGATGAGAAGTGCTCTTCAGTTCAGCAATGTGATACCAGAACTTTAGCATGTTCTTCTGCTGGTTTTTAGGATCACTATTAAACGCATCCTTAGCTTTAACCGTTTTCTTGATAACTTCAACCTTCCACGCCACTTCATTGTTGTAATCACCTGACGAACTATGATTAGATATCCGAGTTAAGCCACCCGCATGATTTGCCATCGCAGCCACATAGACATCATACTCAGACTCATAAAAATCAAAATCTTTTTTGTTCTCCGATATGATCTCGTCGAAGGCAGAAATCGCACTGCTAAGGGCAGACAGGTATTCATCCCGTTTGTCTTTTACTGAAGCCGTTTCAACACTTGATTTCACTAAGTTGACTGCCCCCCAAATCGAAGGCAGTGCCTCAATAAGTTTCTCCGTGCTACTCTTGCCATCATCATTGTTCGTGTGTCTGATGAGTTCAGAGATAAGAGTCGCTACAAAAATATTTACCGTATCCCACGTGCCATCCTTAATGGCATCTTCGTTATCGTCCCACGCAGATAAAAGACCATCTACAACCCCTTTCGCGGCAGTATACTTTTTCGCCCACTCAGCTTTCGATTCTAGCGCACTATCAACATTTTTTTCCGCTTGTTTTAATGCGGCTTCTTCCTTATCTGTGCCGAGGTGTGCCTCTGCAAAAGGCACTCCGACAAAAAGAGACGCAAAACAGAAAAGAATCATACATAACGCAATTTTTCTAATAAACATCAAAAAATCCTCCTTTTAATAATCCCATATACCTAACTGTTTCTCTCGTTCTCTCAATTCGGGATCACCAAAATACTCCGATGGAAAGCCTCCGTAGTAGTTGATGCGAGGCTCCTCATCAAGTGAGGGCCACATAAGTTTCATTAAATCACTTCTACGCGCACCATACGGATACGCTTTAATATTACTCCACAATTGACTCTCTATCGCGTCAGCCTCACGGTATGCCTTTAACTCCTTTTCATATTCAGGGGTGCCTAATTTCTCAAATCCGTAGTTCTGAATATAATATAACCGCAGATAGGTTACCCTTGCGAATTCTTGTGCTTCTGTATCATCGGTTGGAAAGGGTGGTATCCATTCTGCACTCCAGTGTCCACGTTCCTCCTGCTGCAAGCGGAGTGCTTTGACAGGATTCGTTTTCAGCAGTTCCTCGTGAAATGTCAAAGGTCCCTTATACAAAGGTTTTTTCGGCTTCGGTTTAGGTGCTTCCGCTTTCGGACTCTGATCGGGTTTCATCTTCGGTATATCCACTTTTTGGATGGGGTCAACGGGACGGACATCATTAGGCGGGTTGTCCTCTGTGCCATCACTATGGGCGGGATCACCATCTGCATGGTTATGTCCATGTAATGCTATTGCTAACTCGTTTTTCAGTCGCCGAATTTCCGCCCGGTCTTTCAGAACAGAAAACACAGTCACACCGATAATGATAAGAACGAGGGCAGATAACCCCCAATACATTCTATATTTCATGAGAGTCTCCTTATTAATAAAGAGTTATCCTTCCGCTGCGTCCAGCGAAAAGGGGTGTTATATATAACAATTGAAAATGAGAAAGATTTTGTAGTTCTGTCTCATGTTGTGCTTCCTTCATTATATCATGAAGCAGTTTAGTTGTTTAGACAGACTACAGAAATTGGCAGGTAAACGAGATATAATTTGCAATCTCTGTAGAGGTTGCTGGTCTCTATTATAGCATGACTTAAAGTCCGTTACTTTGTATAATAGACACCAGCTCTGTCGTATCCATGTTACGTCAGTGCTACGCATCGGCAGTGTTGACCGCACTGTCGGTGCATGTAAAAAGCACCCTCCGACATAATCCACGCAATTGGCAATTCTGTGAATTTTTAATGTCTAAAAAGCATTATACAAAATTGTGCAAAAAGTGTCAAGAAAAATAAGTTGTTTTTTGAAGGTAAATTATACTTATTTTATTTTATAGTGAAATACAAAAACAAATGCACACTTTTGGGCCATTGGATTTCACCGACAGACTTGACCGTGCTGTAGCATAAACTTTTAGTTTGTGCAGTCGTGTACGCAAACTAAAAGTTTACGCTACAATCGTGCGCAAGTAATTATGGATTTTACCATAATTATCTACCATTCTTCAAAATATTCAAATAATTTAGTATATTACTAAACATTCATCCGATGATATTAACCTGTATATTTCCGTGCCATACTGTCCGTTACACTTCTTTATACGGTTTGCAAGTTGCTTATGTCAAGCAACCAGGGTTCATCTACCAATGCGCGCAGGAATATCCCGCGTGCGCCATTCAAGTCTCTGTCCATCTTGAGTCCAGTGCTGTCTTTAATTACTTTGCGTCCACCAAGTGTTTGTTTGATTTCACCATTCCAAGACACTGTTTTTGATGTGTATGCTTCACAAACATCTACAACTTTACATCCAGTTTCTTTTGCTTTGTGTTTGAGAAACTTTTTGAATTTGTAGTGAGAGAGTGTCAACATCTGTCTGACAGACTTCTTGTTTAGTTTTCTTGCTGATTTGCAAGTCATTTCTGAAGTCTCAAACGTAGGTAGTAGGATTATATCAAAGGTATCAACAAGGTAACGTGCAGCTTTGTGATGCAACTCATCAACAAGATTTCTAATACGTTTTCTCATGCGATTCGCAGCACGCCTCATATTTTTCCGTGAGTGCCGAGGTGCTTTATCAGCACGTGATAAAAGATCGTCAAGATATGCACAGAACCTTTGAATACGATTGATTGCATGGTGTCCAAGCCATCCAAAACCACACTCATGAAAATAGGTGAGGAATGTTCTCACGCCGGGGTCTAAAGCGACAACACGCCCGTTTGGCTTTCGCTTCGGAGTTGTCACAGTATAAGATGCACATAGATAGTATGCATCACCATCTTTGGCGAGTCGTGAGTCTGCTATATTATCAGGTAAAGTTTCTGATATTTTCAGATCACCAAGCATCGTGTAATAAACACCGCGTTTTGATATAGCAGACTTCGGAATGAAAATACTATCTGATGGTTTACGTTTAGACTTGAAAGAAACAGATTGATATGCACCCGTTTCTTGGCACTTCTTCTTTGCTTCACGAACAGCAATGCACACATCACGGATAGCAACAGACTTTATTTGATAAGGTGTTTCCGATGCCCATTCTGGTAAATCATTGAGAATAGGTGTCTTTATCGCTTTCCAGTTCGCTTTGGTGTCCGTGGTGTTGAGTATATCCAGTGTCTTGTTATAGACGTATCGTGCAGTGCCAAACCATTGACGCAGCTTAACACGCTGTTCAGATGTTGGATAAACTCTTATCTTCTTTGATTTTTTGACTATAACTGCGGAGTCCGTGCATCCTACAACTGAAGACATGCAGGATTGCGAGAAGATCCTCCGTGAGTTCTTCTTGCGGACTGTGTTCTGTCTGGTCCAGAACCACGAGTTCGCCACCGTTTTGTTCAATGAGGTATCGTATAAGGTCGATACCGAACCGGGCGAGTCTATCCCGATGGGCAATAACAACTTGGAGCTTATCACCTTGCATAAGTCGCTCCAATAAGGCTCTAATACCTTTTCTTTTGAAGTTGAGACCGCTTCCGATATCTCGGATAATTTCTGCTTTTGGGTAGATACTTCGCATATAGTTGACTTGTCGTTCAAGGTCGTCTCTTTGTTTGGTGCTGGAGACCCGACAGTAGCAAATGGTAATAAGAGTTGAATCGGATTTGCTTTTGATGTATCCATCAACATCGTAACGTCTGTGTCCGCCCTCCGTGCGGATCGTGTCAATCTTTCCCGCATTTGCTAATCTCCTAAGATGATCAGGTGTGTAGTCCAGCAACTCGCTTGCTTTACGTGCTGATACATAAGCCATACATATAGCATAACATAAGTATATTGAAATGTAAAGAAAAGGACAGATTTTTTACTACTGTTCTATCACTTCCATCAATACCGATAGAATTAACCTATATATTTCCGTGCAAATGTGTCCATTGCACTTCTTTA
>VXOP01000359.1 GCA_009839975.1 Candidatus Poribacteria bacterium | reverse complement strand
GAACACTACCCACTAGGACTGCACAAACTAACTGAAGATTAATGTATTAATTCGGTAATGTTGGAACGTGCGATGAAACGCCCTACTACCAATCTAATCGTTTGTAGTAGGGCAATTGATTGCCCGTTTTATTACCGAAATATTTCCTTAAACTTCATATCCCTGATTAAGTCTACGTAGATGCCTCAGCAAATTCGTTCATTTTAATCTATTTTTATTTTCTTTCTAACTGAAATATTTCACTAATTTTGTATTGAATAGTTTTACAATTTCTGCTAAAATACGAAAAGTAAAATTGTAAAAAGAGTTAATACTTTCAATGCATTATTAATGTAAATTAGGAGGAATAATTATGTCTGCTGATAATATCAAAGACCTTGATAAAGCAGCACAAAATTTGAAAGAAGGTGATGGGACCGGACTTACCTTTGCTCGCTATTTTACGAAAAAATCGGTTCATCCGTTTGATGAACTGGAATGGGAAATTCGTGATTCTGCTATCTATAATGAGAAGGGTAACGTCATATTTAAACAGGACCAGGTTGAGGTTCCGTCTTTCTGGACTCAACTTGCGACTGATATTGCTGCCTCAAAGTATTTTCGTAAAGCGGGTGTTCCTGATGTAGAATCAGAGAGCAGTGCACGGGAATTGGTTACTCGCGTTGCACGCACACTTCGTCGAGCTGGTGAAGAAATCGGCGGGTATTTTGCTACACAGGAAAACGCTGAAACGTTTGAAATGGAACTCACACATATTCTTGTCACACAACGCGGTGCTTTTAATTCACCCGTATGGTTTAACTGCGGTTTATTTCACGAATACGGGATTAAAGGTGGTGGTGGTAACTATTATTGGGATCGTGAAGAACAGAAAGTAAACACAACGCAAAATGCATATCAATATCCGCAAAACTCGGCTTGTTTTATTCAAAGTGTAGACGATTCATTGGATTCTATGCTTGATCTTCAAAAAGCCGAAGTGCGACTTTTCAAATATGGTAGTGGAACAGGGTCTAATTTTAGTAGGGTTCGTGCTAAAGGTGAACACCTCTCTAGTGGTGGCGAAAGTTCCGGTGTCCTTTCATTCCTTGAAGGATTTGACAGATGGGCAGGCAGTATTAAGTCTGGTGGCACAACACGACGCGCTGCAAAGATGGTCATTTTAGATATGGACCATCCAGAGATTGTCGATTATATTGATTGGAAGATGAAGGAAGAGGAGAAGGCGAAGGCACTTATCGCGGCTGGGTATCCTGCTGATTTTAATGGTGAAGCTTACGGTACCGTCAGTGGACAGAACAGTAATAACTCGGTACGAATTCCTGACATCTTTATGGATGCATACCTACAAGACAAGGCTTGGCAAACAACCTATCGCGTGTCAGGTGAAGTTTCCGGTGAGTATCAAGCGAAGGAGTTGATGGAAAAAATCGCTGAAGCTGCATGGGCTTGCGCTGACCCTGGTGTGCAATTTGATGATACAATTCAGAAATGGCATACCTGTAAAAAGACTGATCGTATCTATGCAAGCAATCCGTGTAGTGAATATCTTTTCCTGGATGATTCTGCATGTAACCTTGCAAGTATCAATCTTGTCAAGTTTCTCAATGATGATGACACTTTTGACATTGATGGATTTAGAGCAACTGTCCGTGTATTTATCACAGCGATGGAAATCATCGTGAGTCTATCTTCATATCCGACCCCGAAGATAGCGAGACGTTCACATGAATACCGTCCGCTCGGACTCGGTTTTGCGAACTTAGGTGCAATGTTGATGCGGTTAGGTATACCTTATGATAGTCCCGAAGCGTGCAGTCATGCTGGTGCTATTACCGCTATCTTGAGTGGACATGGCTACTTGACGAGTGCAGAAATCGCTAAAAGTATCGGTACTTTTTCGGGTTATGCGAAGAACCGTGATTCAATGTTAGGTGTTATCAACATGCATCGTGATGCTGCATATAAGATTGATGCGACGACATGTCCATCAGAATTGTTTGAGGCAGCGCGCGAAGATTGGGACATCTGCAAGGAAAAAGGAGAAATCTGGGGATACCGCAATTCACAGATCAGTGTGATCGCCCCAACCGGAACTATTGCGCTGCTAATGGACTGCGATACAACAGGTATTGAGCCGGAATTTGCACTTGTCAAATTTAAGAAGTTAGCAGGTGGTGGTTATATTAAAATTGTCAACCAGAGCGTCCGAGAAGCATTGGAAAAACTGAGTTACATACCGCAACATATTGAGGCAATTGTTACGCATATCGTTGGCACAGGAACACTTGAAGGGACACCTTTTATCAATCCTGAATCTCTCAAGTACAAGGGTTTTACAGATGAAGATATTGCGCGTGTTGAGGAGATGTTACCCAGTGCGTTTGACCTTAATCTTGCTTTCGCACCAGGTTTCCTTGGAGAAGAGTGTCTTGAAAGATTAGGCATATCTGCTGATAAAGCTGCAGCTGAGGATTTTAATCTGTTGACGTATCTCGGCTTCAATCCGAGTGAGATTGCGGGTGCTGAGGAGATTATTTGTGGTACTGGTACTGTTGAAGGTGCACCCCATCTATTATCCAAACATTATCCTATCTTTGATTGTGCAGTGCAATGTGGTAAGCACGGCACGCGTTTTATTCATCACATGGGACCGCTTAAGTTGATGGCATCGGTACAGCCATTTATTTCTGGTGCAATTTCAAAAACTGTGAACATTCCTCATGAAGCAACAGTTGATGATATAAAAGAACTTTATGTCGAGGCATGGCGACTTGGCGTGAAATGTCTCGCGATTTATCGCGATGGCAGTAAAGGCAGTCAACCGCTCTCAACGAGTAGTCAGCAGGACACAGAAACTGAAGTTAGTGTACAACCCATCAGGAGACGCCTTGCAGACACCCGAGATTCCAGAACACACAAATTCAGTGTCGGTGGGCATGAAGGGTATATGCACGTCGGCTTTTTTGATGATGGCACTCCGGGTGAAGTGTTCCTTACGATGAGTAAGCAAGGATCAACGATCGCTGGACTGATGGATTCTATCGCTATCCTTATCTCTGTGGCATTGCAGTATGGCGTGCCGTTAGAGTCATTGGTTGATAAGTTTAGCCATGTTCGGTTTGAACCGTCAGGCTTCACACAAGATCCGGATATTCCGATGGCGAAGTCAATTGTTGACTATGTTTTCCGATGGCTCGGTAAAGAGTTTCTCCCGAAAGAAGCACAAGAAAGGGCTGCTAAAGTTCTTGAGTTAGATGAACAGATGGCGATACCCGCGGATACACAATCCCAGGCACACGGGAACAATGGCGAATCAAACCCGTGGGCAGATCGTGAGAAAATTATAACGCTCCGACACGGAGATGCACCACCATGTCATGAATGTGGAACAATTATGGTACGTAGTGGTATCTGCTACCGATGCACTAATTGCGGGGCAACGAGCGGCTGTTCCTAAACCTTCACTATACTGATACCAATAGGACTTGCACAACTTGGGTCAATGGTTGTGTAAGTCCTATTTTTATTGAGGAGGTCCGAGATATGTAATAGATGACGTCAACGGGCTGCACGCCAATTTATATTGCCTACCGACCCAATATATGGTATTCTTAGAGAACACTTGAGTTGAGTAGATGGTCGCGTCCTGAAATCAGGATGAGGAAAGTCCGGACTCCACGGGGCAGGATGCTGGGTAACCCCCAGGAGCGGTAACGCTATGGAAAGTGCAACAGAGAGTAGACTACAACGTGCTAAAACGTTGTACAGGTGAAACGGTGCGGTAAAAGCGCACCAGTCCATAAGGTGACTTATGGAGCTCGGTAAACCCCATCTGGAGCAAGGTAAAATGGGGGACATTCAAAGGTGTGCCCGCCTCGTCCCCGGGTAACCGCTTGAGGTTAATGGCAACATTGATCCCAGATGAATGATCATCAAATACAGAATCCGGCTTATTCTCAACTCAAGTCAATACCTAGTAGAGTGTTTATTCTTAATTTACGGGCAAAGGTCGCGATTCGGAGATCGCTCCTACAAGACATCTCTTTTTGTAGGAGTCGCGATTCGGAGATCGCTCCTACAGAAAAGACGTCTCTTGTAGGAGGGAACTCCGATTCCCGACTATTTGGATCTGCCTGAAAAATAGGATTAGACAGTCTAGGTACCTGTCTTTCTACCATTTTTGTTATGTTTTCACGACCAATAATTTGAAGTTGCAACAGCATTAGGAGACGATTATGAAGGTTAATTTATTACGGTTTGGGATATTGATGATATGTGTTGTATCTATGGCACTAATCCTAACACAGTCTATTTATGCACAAGATGCAAACACCGTACTATTGTATACATTTGAGACCGGTGATGGTGATGTTGTCAAAGATTTATCTGAATACGAAAACCATGGTACACTCATGGCAAGTACGAAATGGGATAATGGGAAACTTGGATCCGGACTCGTTTTTGGAGGAAACGGGCCAAAAGATTTTGTTGATATACCTGATAGCGAAAGCCTTGATCTTGTCACCCAACTCACAATTGAGATGTGGGTCTATCTGAATGCACATTCATCAGCTGGGGGCACCGGGGTCACAAAAGAGAGTTCCTATAAAATAGGACCAAGAAGCAATCAAAGATCTATACTACGAATGACGACTACTACTAGTGATTGGGTCAGTGCAACTGTAATAGGAGAAAAACCCTTACCGCTTAACACCTGGATACATATAGCTGGTACTTACGATGCAAATTCTGGTGATGCTAAGTTGTACCTTGATGGAGAGTTGGACAATGAACGGAATATTGGTGGCGATATCGTGCCAAATGATAGATCGGTTTGGCTTGGACGCGGTTCTAACCCGTATTTAGATGGGTATATAGATGAGGTGAGAATCTCCAATGTAGCCCGTTCACAGAAAAAGATTCAGCACCTGATGAACGCGGGCATTGAAGGTGTGCTTTCTGTATCACCTAATGATAAGTTGGCAACTTCGTGGGGCAAACTCAAAGGAAAATTATATTAACCCAAGTTAACAGAATATATCAAATTCCCAATGTCCAAAACGATTAATTCCGATGTCTAAAATCTATTCTCCCGTTCTTAAGACGCAACCGCAAAGACAAAACACAGTCGCAGCAGAAACGCAGCAAGATCTCCTTGGAACATCTATAAGCGTAAGATTCTTAGATTCACTTAAAAGTAATGGTAAGCATAAATATGCACGTTATAGAGGACTTCCACTGCGTTATGCTGGTGGAAAAAGTCTTGCTGTTGGATATATAGTAGAACAACTACCTGATAGACTGGAAAAACTGGTGTCTCCATTTATGGGAGGAGGTGCAGTTGAGATTGCGTGTGCTAAAGAACTTGACATACAGGTCTGTGCCTATGATATTTTTGATATACTTGTCAATTATTGGCAGGTGCAGCTTTCACGTGGCAGCACGCTTGCCGAACACCTTGAACAGTGGCAACCCACAAAAACACAATACGCGGAGATCAAAACTCGCCTTAAAGCACATTGGAATGGTGAATCCCTTATATCCGATCCTTTAGAATTGGCGGCACATTACTGGTTTAATCATAACCTGTCTTATGGTCCTGGGTTTCTCGGATGGATGTCAAAAATCTACGAATCTCCAGAAAGATATAGCCGTACATTGCAAACTGTGCGTAATTTCAGATGTCCTAATGTGTCTGTTCATCAAGGGACATTTGAGGACACTTTGCCGATGCATGCTGAAGACTTCCTATATTGCGCCCCTCCGTATTATCTTGATGAAGGTGAAATGTTTAAGGGTATCTATCCGCAACGTAATTTTCCTGTCCATCACAAAGGTTTTAACCATGAATTGCTACGTGATCTGCTGCATCAACATAAAGCAGGCTTTGTGCTATCGTATAACGATTGCCAAACGATTCGACAGTGGTATGCTGATTTTCGGATTCTTGAGGTAAAATGGCGGTATACATTAGGACAAGGCGAAACCCGGATTGGTAAGAACCGGATTGAAAATGGAACTGGACATGTCAAGAAATCGCATGAACTTCTGATTGTAAAAGATGCCTGAGACTATAAAAATTGATAGTGCTCGTTAGACAGTTTCTTTGACATTTCGCTGCATTATGCGTTATTATATATAATAGTGGGAAATATAGTGAATATTGAATACAATCATACACTTTCATTCCTCGGCAGGTGCGATATCCTTATCGCACCTTTGGAGAATGTATAAATAATTCTATAATCTACCATAAATACCGACAATCCAAATTTCTCTGTTTCAACAAAAATAAAGGAAAGTTATTTTGCGTAAAAAATCAGTCATCTTCAACAACTACCTATTATTGCCGATTTTTCTAATAGTGCTGATGGTGTTTGTTGTGCTAAAATCGGGTTTCAGTGAAAAAGACACACCAGACTTTGCTGATGAAGGAGTCCTATTCTTAGAACAGTACTGTTATAGTTGCCATTCTGGCGATCAACCTGAAGCAGCTCTCTCGCTTGATACCATTGAAGACAACGAAGCGTTACTGAAGAATCACGATGTCATAGAGAGAGTTTTAGATATGCTAAGGACTGACCAGATGCCACCAGAGGGGAGTGATCAACCCCCCGCAGAAGAGATGGAGGCTTTTTTCCAGCATGTTGAAGCTGCAATTGAAGAGGCAAGTCGTCACGCCAAACCGGACCCGGGGCGCATCACCGTTCGTAGACTTAATAGAGTTGAATATAAGAACAGCGTTCGCGATCTGTTAGGAGCAGATTTTGATCCTACCGAAAACTTCCCCGCAGACGATGTTGGACACGGATTTGATAATATCGGTGATGTTCTAACGATGTCACCGCTACTGATGGAACGTTACCTTGAGGCTGCGGAAGCGATTGCTAAACGTGTTATCATATTGAATCCACCGAAACCATCCACAAACTACATTAACGTGAAGTATCTTAATCCGCGGCATAAAGATGTTCCTGATGCGCGTTACCGTGTTCTTGATCCAAACGCAACAGAACAGTGGAAATCAGGTCCATTTTTTACACCTGCGCGTCCTCTCAAACTCTTACCCGACGCAGAAACATATTTCCGTGCTACGCTTTATGCCGAAACAGCCAACGAAACACCTGTTCAGGTCGCGCTATACATCCAAGGTAAAGATTTGAAAGATGTGTCCCCTCAAGTTGAACTTGCACGTTTAGTCGGTTATGACACATCCACAAACAATAGAATCAAGATTCTCAAAATCTTTAATATCACTTCACGTGATCCCAAGAAACTTCAAACAATTCGGTTTCTTGTTACCGGTATTGAGAATATTGACAACGCAGGAATAGCGACGGTGAAAGCTGAACAGGGTGAGCCACAAGCAAAACTCCAAATACGTTCTATCACATCGGTAGGACCTTTGGAAACAAGACCTAAATCGCATCTGGAAATATTAGCATGCACACCAGACATCCCACAAATAGACCAGACCCGTGAAGTCCTAACACGTTTACTGCGCAAGGCATATCGTCGTCCGCCAACAGAAAACGAGGTAGAACAGCTGACGCAATATGTTGAATCTGTCCAGGCGGGTGGTGCTAAATGGGAAGCCGGCATTCAGCAAGCCATAAAGGTCATTCTTTGCTCACCGAAGTTTCTGTTTAGGTTGGAGTTAGATGATCGTCCACAGACTGACGAACCACAACCTATAGATGAATTTCATCTTGCTTCACGTCTATCCTTCTTCTTGTGGAGCAGTATTCCAGATGATACGTTACTTGAATTGGCAGAGAAAAACCAGCTGACTGAATCGCTTGATGCACAAGTTCAGCGGATGCTAGCAGATCCGAAGGCGAGTGAATTAGCAAGTAACTTTGGCACGCAATGGTTACAAATTCAGAGGTTAGACACTGTTACGCCTGATCCTGAACGTTTCCCAAGTTTTTCTAATAAACTGCGTGTATCTATGTTGAAAGAGACAGAACTGTTTCTGGAATCAATTATCCGTGAAGATCGGAGTATCATTGATATACTTGATGCAGATTATACTTTTCTCAATCAACGTTTGGCGGGACATTACGGTATCTGGAGAAATGCAGAAGGCGAACCGATTAAAGGCGAGGCATTTCAACGTGTTGCTTTAAAAAACCATAACCGTGGTGGTATCCTGACACATGCCAGTGTGTTGACGGTAACTTCAAATCCGACTCGCACATCTCCAGTCAAAAGGGGTCGTTGGGTGCTTGAGCAGATACTCGGTGCACCTCCGCCGCCTCCACCGCTAGATGTCCCTGAATTAGAAGAGGATCATGAAGCGATTACTGGCACTACTTTACGGGAACGCCTTGAACAACACCGTGATGATCCGGGTTGTGCTAACTGTCATGCGAAGATGGATCCTATTGGATTTGCAATGGAAAACTTTGATGCCATCGGAAAGTTCCGCGAAAAGGATGGTGAACTCGCTATTGATACTGCAGGACAACTACCGGATGGCACATCATTTCAAGGGATAGCAGACCTAAAACAGATTCTTATAAACAGAAAGAAACAGTTCGCTAAATGCTTAACAGAAAAGATGTTGATTTATGCTTTAGGGAGAGGGTTAGAATACTACGACAAACCGACTGTGGATCGGATTGTAGCACACCTTGAAGCAAATGATTATAAGGTTTCAGTATTGATCACTGAAATTGTGAAAAGCGATCCGTTTCGATTACGACGGGGTAAAAAGGGAACATTATGAAAAAAACAAAAAACATTAGTCTCATACTCTTTGCGATCGTAGCACTTCAGATTGGCTGTCTTTCAAGCCTACAATTTGAACCAAGGAATGATGATCCTAAGTTTCTGCTCGGACAGGATTATTTTGTCCGTTTAGATTCTACATGGACAACAGAACAGGCACAAAAACTACTAAAAATATTCAAATCCATATCACCCGATAAGTCTGAACAACCCTCTGTATGGAAAATTAGTAATGAAGATTTCAAAAGTGATATAAAAATACAAGCACAAATTGGGTTGCGGTCTGTTACAATTAGCAGTGATGTGTTTGTGGTTGATGGGTCTCAATCTGCGACATCATCTGACAAACGCTTGTTTAAAACTGCCGTGCAATTCATCACAGAAAATGGAACGAATAGACCTGTGATAAAACGGATATTGCATGAAAGGTACGGTATTACTGTAGATGTGTCTTCAGATGTTAGACAGCATGTGATGTTACCTGCCTATGCTGCACACAAGCGGACTCCAAAAGCCTTTTCTGCGATTGATAACGAAGACCTAATGATATTTATAGCAATACTTGAGGATTTTCCACAAGCACTCCATAAGATGCCGCAATTAAAGTATGTCATTAGTAGAGATGAAGACTTAGGAGACGGTGCAGCGGCTAAAGCCTGGACAGGCAACGGTTTTATTGAATTTAAGAAATCTGTTCTTGACAATGCACCTATCAGTGAAATTCGCAAAATTTTGGCACATGAAAAATCACACTTTTTATGGACACATCTTCTTCCGATTCAACTAAAAGAGGATTGGATTGCGCTTGGGGGTTGGTATGAAGATAAAGGAAGCGAGCATGGGTGGTCAACCAATAAAAAGCGGGCAGAATTTGTAACGGACTACGCTTTTGAGAAAAACCCGAATGAGGATATGGCGGATAGTTTGGCATATTATCTCGTATATCCAGAAAAACTTCGTGCCTGTAATATGGATAAATATAACTTCATTCATGAACGGATCATGCATACCTACGGCAATCGTTATATCTCGCCGGATATGTTATCGGGTCGGTAAAGAACTCTCATTTCCGTTGCCTCTACTCAATACTGCTCATAAGTTACCACGCGGGGATTACTGAATTGGTCGTATATCCAAAGTATTTCTTCTCTGTCTTGAGGATCTCTTATATATCTAACTCCAGTAATCATTACGCGTGAATTATTGAAGTATATGTATTGCGGGTCATCTACCTTTATAAATGTCCTGCCGGGTGATCTATATGACCTACTATACATATTTCCTTTTCTTCGAGACATTGTTTCTGCATGACTGTTAATGTTAATTTTAAAGCCTGCTTCACGCAGCCATCTTAATGATCCTCTAGGACTCAGTAATACCAACCTTTGATTTGTCTTTCCAACTCTCCTTGTTACTGGTAATTCAATTTTTAAAAAACCTGGACTTCCTGAAAAACGATTCTTGATTCCATCCAACAAAGCTTGGGATTCAGCTATAGCCTGTTCCTCTTTGAGTTGGGATTCTGCCAAAGCTTGTTCTTCTGTGAGTTTTGATGCACATCCGACTATTATACAACTCACTGTGAGAAGTAACACGGTTGTGATTATGTACTGTTTTATGTTCATTATTTCACCTGCTATATGAGAATTGTACTGAGCTAAAATAACATAAACAGATGCAGAATGTCAATCTATTATGGTGAAATATAAAAATAATTACACATTTCCATTCCCCGGTAGGTGCGATATCCTTATCGCACCGGATTTGCCCTAAACAGTTTCATAAGAGGTTTTCGCTTAGCACCCGGTGCGATAAGGATATCGCCCCTACCGGCCTGGGAATTATTGATAGTGTATAAATAATTCCATAATCCACCATAAATCATGTGGTAACATGAATATATATAAAACCCTTGACAATAAGACCGAAGGTATAGTATAGTGAACGCAAAAAAATCGGAGACAGCTATGAATACCCATAAACATTTGTCACGTCGAACTTTTTTACGTAACCTGAGCGTTGGTGCAGCCTTGCCACTGTTAGGAACAGTCGGAACATTGACGGGTTGGACAGACACATTTCCTGATGGTAAAATTATTAAACGTTATCCTGATCCTGCAATTGAAGTTATTGATGACCGTTTTGCCAAATACAAGATAGGGAACGCTGTCGTGGAAAGGTTATGGACAGGTGCACGTTGGTCCGAGGGACCCGTCTGGTTCGGTGATGGCGGCTATCTCCTGTGGAGTGATATTCCGAATAACCGTATACTGAAATGGCAAGAAGCCACCGGAAAAGTGAGTGTCTATCGGAAACCGTCTAACTATACGAATGGACACACCCGAGACAGACAAGGTCGACTTATCAGTTGTGAACACGGTACGCGACGCGTCACACGAACCGAATATGATGGAACGATTACTGTCCTGATTGACAATTTTGAAGGCAAACGTTTCAACGCACCCAACGATGTCGTCGTGCATCCCGATGGACATATCTGGTTTACCGATCCAGGATACGGGATTATGTTCAACTATGAAGGACATAAAGCCGAATTTGAATTGCCAACAAATGTATATAGACTCAATCCGGAGACAGGTAAAGCAACTGTTATGACGAATGTGCTTGAAAAACCGAACGGGTTATGCTTTTCTCCCAAATACGATAAACTCTACGTAGCTGATACCGGTTCGCCAAAAAACATTATGGTGTTTGATGTGATAGACGGTGAACGGTTAGGTAAAAAAGAGGTATTTTATGAGACAGCACCCGGCAACGCTGATGGACTCCGGTGCGATACTGATGGAAATGTGTGGGCAGGTGCAGGCTGGGTCGGTGAAGGTTACGATGGTGTGCATATCTTCGCACCCGATGGAAAACTTATCGGCAAGATTCATCTACCAGAGATCTGTTCCAATATCTGTTTTGGTGGCGTTAAAAGGAATAGACTCTTTATGACTGCGAGTCAGTCCCTATATTCTGTCTTTGTTGAAGCACAAGGCGTGCCATTTTTTTAAATTTCATTGCCGCATGGTTACAATAACGGTTTGATTTGCTTTTTTTACGATTTGATGTTACAATTATTTATATATTTATATATTTATAGCATCAATTCAATATTAGGTCAGAACATTATCTGTTGTTTATATAGGATTAGAATATTCAAGGAGTAATGCAAGAGTAATGAAACCCAAAATTCAACTTTCACGTAGAACATTTTTACGCGGATTAGGCGTTAGTATAGCCTTGCCGTGGTTAGAATCAATGGGTCCACTCACAAACTGGGCATCCGCAGCCACGAAAGGCGCAACAGGACACGTAACCCCTAATCGGATGGCATTTCTCTATGTCCCTAACGGAAAAATTATGGAGAATTGGACACCGACACAGATTGGGGCAAACTTTGAACTGACAGACATCCTAAAACCACTTGCGAATGTAAAAGAGAAGACTTTAGTTCTTAGCGGATTAACGGCTGACAAAGCTCGGGCAAACGGTGACGGTGGTGGTGATCATGCCAGGGCAATGGCAGCGTTCCTTACAGGTGCACAACCTCGTAAAACAAGTGGCACAGACATTCATGCGGGAATTTCTGTTGACCAAGCTGCAGCTTCACATATCGGTAATCAAACACGGTTGCCTTCGCTTGAATTAGGTATTGAACCCGGTTATAGAGCAGGAAACTGTGACTCTGGTTATAGCTGCGTCTATTCAGCAACAATGGCGTGGAAATCCGCAACACAACCGTTGCCCAAAGAGGTTAATCCGAAACTCGCCTTTGAACGACTGTTCTCTACCGAACCTAACGCTGAAAATACGCAACGTGATGAAGACCGAAAAAGCATCCTTGATTTTGTGAAAGAGGATTCAAAAGACATTCTCCGACAAGTCAGTGGGAATGATGCTCGGAAACTTGATGAATATTTTACTGCTATACGCGATATTGAACAGCGAATTGAATCCGCTGAAAAGTTCCCACCTATTGAACATATTCAATATGCTGCACCTGAAAAGATACCTTCAGATTTTGAAGAACATGTCCGCCTTATGTTAGACCTGATTGTTCTGGCATTCCAAACAGATGTGACCCGAATTGTGACCTTTACGTTAGCAAATGAAGGAAGTAACAAGACATATCCAAACATCAATGTTACGCAAGGACATCATAATCTATCACATCACGGTGGGGACAAAGCAAAGATAGAAAAAATTCATAGGATCAACATTTTTCACATGCATCAACTCGCCTATCTGCTTGAGAAACTTGACGCTACACCTGAAGGGGATGGTTCGCTACTTGACCATTCTATGATTCTTTACGGCAGTGGGAATTCAGACGGTAACCGGCACAGCCACCACGACCTACCTATTATTTTAGCAGGTCAAGGTGGAGGCACACTGAAAAGTGGACGTCATCTCCAGTATCCAAAAGAAACACCGCTTAATAACCTCTGGTTGGCAATGCTCAATAGAATGAATATTGATATGAAACAACTTGGGGACAGCACAGGGATCTTGGAAGGGTTATCTTAGCCTTTGTGGAAAGATACTATCCCATCCGAATACCGCCATTCACATCAAGTGTCGCACCTGTTATATACTGTCCTTCTTCAGATGCAAGAAATAGGATAACATCTGCCACCTCTGACGGGTCTGCCACACGTCCGAGTGGAATCTGGTCTGTCATATCTGGATGGTTTTTTGCCATCTCGGTCGCAGCAATGCCAGGTGCGATAGAGTTAACCGTAATTCCATATTCCCCTAAAACCCTTGCAAACGATTTTGTCAAACACATTACACCCGCCTTTGATGCGGAATAAGGTGCTGATGCGACTAACCCACCTACCTGTCCCGCCAATGAACCGAGATTGATAATCCGTCCAAATTTCTGTGTTTTCATCGTCTCCATCACCGCTTGTGAACAGAGGAAGGGACCTTTGAGATTGACAGCCATCATTCTATCCCATTCCGTTTCGGTGCATGCATCTATGCGGGTGTAGCTGAAAATACCGGCGTTGTTGACTAAGATGTCAATACGTCCAAATTCGTCAATTGTGCACTTCACCATTTCTCGGACAGAATGACCATCAGCGACATCAGTTTCAATGACGGTGCAGCGTCTTCCAAGTGCAGTTATCTCTTTTGATACCGCTTCAGCATTGGCTATATTTACTTCAGGGATGACAATATCCGCGCCTTCTCTGGCGAATGCAAGGCATGTTGCTTTTCCGATGCCACCACCACCGCCTGTTACAATCGCAACGCGTCCTCTCAAACGCATCTCGGTTTCTCCTTTACTATCTGGGACCAGATTTCATCTGTGGAAAGATCGAAAACGGTTCTTCGTTTTTTCATTTTTCCTCCATATAAACTTTAGGGATTTCTTTCCTCTTCTCTCTTCCATCGTTCAAGGGGATGTTCGCGTGATGTTAACGGCATATATACGCGTCGCTTTTGTCGTTGCGATTCCCAGGTTGCATGAATCATTTCAAGGCAATCCCGTCCATCTCTACCGCTAGCGAAAGGGTCTCGATCTTCTTCAATTGCCGCAATGAGATCGCGTACCATGAGTCGTTGTAAGAACAACCGTCTGGATCCATTATCACGTTGTTTCCCATCCTCGTCAATGTCTTCGTCCGGTAGATGTACAGGTTTCCAGACTTCTGTGGGTGTCTGATGTTGTCCTTTGTGGATAAACATTGTTGTGCCAACGCTTTCTCGGATTGCGATTCTGCCTTCGGTACCGATAATGTCTATACCGTAGGCGTTATCGTTGGTCTGCGGTTGCGCGATGAACTGCACATCGGCATGGATACCGTTTTTGAAGCGAAAAGAAACGTGCCCGCGTTCACCGAGGACGAGTCCAGCATCCCGGTCATGCGGGTGTACCTCTTGTGTGTGTTTGATGTCATCTACGGTAGACTCGCGTCCATCCATCTGTGTGAGGTGTGCATGCGTCCACTCAACATCCCCACCGAAGAGACGCAACCAGTCGTATAGATGTGTCCCCATCTCCATCAGTGAATTACCCACCTTACGCCCCCCTTTATCGGTTGCCTTCATCAAGACAACATCCCCGATCTCACCCCTATCAACAAGCGATAGAACATAACGGTTGTAAAGACTGGCGCGTTTGATGTGATTGATGGAGAACTTAACATTATATCTATCGCACGTTTCTACCATCTCATCCGCTTGAACAAGGTTGAGGGTAATCGGTTTTTCACAAAAGACGTGAATACCGCGTTGTGCCGCTGCGATGGTTGGTGGGTGATGCATCGGTGCTTGCGTTGGGATGATAACGATATCCGGTTCCTGTTCATCAAGCATCTTTTTATAGTCATCATAGATTGCCTTTACATTGAATCGTTTTCCCCATGCTTTTGCTCGGTCTGAATTGATTTCTGCTCCGGCGATGAGTTCACAGTTCGTTTCTAGCTTTACTGCTTGGGCATGCTGTCCACCCATGCCACCCAAACCGATTATTGCTATACGGTATTTTTTCATGCAACACTCCGAAGGTCACCAAATATGTTCCTATTTGCAATTATCATAACAACATCAGGATGATAGTGCAAGAAAAAACGGTACGGCTATCTCACCGCACCGTCTTAGAATATCTTCGTTAGGCTATTGTTTTATTGCCGAACTTTTACATTTGCCCAAGTGGTTGTCAACTTATTTGTATCTGGGGCAATATCAGACGTTCTCATTTCATGATGAGCATTTTGCGTGTAGCGGAGAACTCGCCAGCATTGATTGTATAGAGATAGATTCCACTACTGACAGGTTCACCCCGATTGTTGCGTCCGTCCCAATGGATTGCCTTGCTTTGAGAGGTATAAGTCCCCGCAGGCATCACTCCTAATGACAAGGTTCTGACTAAATTGCCTGTCGGTGTATAGATTTGAATCGTAACATTGCTATTGTCCGCGAGCTGAAACGGGATCCAGGTTTCGGGGTTGAATGGGTTTGGGAAGTTTTGTAGAAGACGGTTCCGCTTTATTTCTCCGAGTGTAACAATCTTTCTGTCTTTCGGTTCAACAACGTAAGGTAAATGAGATATTGAACCTGTTGTATCCCAAATCATGTATTGATCTGTATTGCTATAATCGCGCGACATCAGCATAGAACCATCCTGACTGAGAGATACATACCGAGAAATAGAGGTTGAGTGTTTGATACGTCTGCTTGCCATCCAGTCCCATATTTCAAAGTGTTCTTCCGCATTGGCAAAAAGATAACGACTATCTGGACTAAATTGCAGTGGTCCCTCTCCATCCAACGTTGTTAAGAGTTCAAGCTTTCTTGGCAAAATTTTCCAGACTTCTATTTCATTCCCTTCTGCTGCGAATACTGTTGAACCGTCTGCTGTCGTCGTGAATGCAGGATTTCCCCAGAACGCTTTACCTGTCTCTGTGTATTGATATATGAATCTATTACCTACGCGTTTCCATACCTTTATCAAAGGTGTAGAGTCTTGTCCGTGTCGCTTATATCCAGTGGCTATAAAATATTCGGCATTATCACTGAATCCAATAAAATCTATATAAGGAGATTCATTTTCAGGTCTTTTATGAACTTCCTGCCTATTCTCAGGATTTTCTCTATCATAAATCACAACTTCTCCTCTATAATTCGCTATGCCAATCCATCTTCCAGAAGGACTGCAATTGAATCCTTCAAGGCCTGGAACGTATTGCGAAAAACGAGTCTCTACTTCCCCTGTCTTAATATTGCGTAGTTCAACCCAGGGGCTCTTACTAACAGCAAATGTTTGACTGTCGGGTAAGAATGCCAAACCCCCAAACATATAATCTTCTGCGGAAATGAGTTGTCGCAACTGCTGTGAATCAACGTCCCATATCTTAATAAAATGATCAGAACCAGAGACAACAGTTTTCCCATCAGGACTCAACATTGTACTATTACTGTACCAACCACCAACAAAATCAGTCCACACATTTTTTTGTCGATTCTCTTCAATATTCCACAAGACTACACCATCCAGAAAGTGCATGAGAAGCGTTTTACCATCAGGTGATAAGGCGATCTCTTCTAAACTACGAAACTCAGTTTCTACCGTTTGTAACTGTTGTCTTGTTTGAACATCCCACACGCGAACCTTATCATCCCAACCTTCCCAAGCCGTTCCGCCGGATCTACCTAAACCATAAGTTTCTGAAGCAACATACAGTCGTTGACTGTCTGGACTAAATGTCACATTTAAGATTTTCCTTATGGCACTTTTCTCCTTCCATAGCAGTTCTCGTGTCTCTATATCCCATACATAAACATCATCTGATATCTCAAAGGACGCGAGTCGTGTTCCATCAGGACTGATCGCCACCCCCTCAACCCAGTCCCCTGTGTGTCCTTCAAAGTGTCCAACCAATTCGCGTGTTTCCACATTCCACACTTCAATATCTGGTCGCTGTGATGCTACGATAAGAAACTTTCCATCCGCTGTAAACACTGATTTACTATGAGTTGACCTGCTACAAGACCTATGATTTTCGCTTACATAACAATATTCCAATGGTCGTCGCGCCCCGACCATCTTTCCAAGTGACACACCTGTTTCCCAGTTCCACAAATATATCTCTTTGTTGTCATAACTGATCAATATCGGTGTAATAGGACTAAATACCGTGTTCGCATCAATATCCGCTTCTGTTTCCCAATCAGATATCTTCTCTTGCGTAATAGTGTTCCAAATTTCTACGTCAGTCTTCTTTGTTTTATTGGAATAGTTCAGAATGGCGAGATGTGTGGCGTTTTGACTAAACACAACGTCGCTATCCTCACTTAGATTTCCAAATCCATCTTTAACATCACCAGTATTGGCATCAACAACTTGGATGTGGTTTGGGACAACGCGAAAAAACGTATTACTGTCCAAGAAAGCATGCTGTATCGGTCGCTGATGTCCGATCGTAGCAATACGTTCAATCGCTACTGCTACCTGTGGTAAGCAAACAATGCCAAAAAGTGTGATATAGATTTGCAAGCATTCTTTAATACGGAAGGTAAGTGTTTTCATAGCAGAAACTCCAGATTATTAATATTCCACATCGTATGTGAATTTGTAGTTCTGACAAAGGTCTTTATATTGAGCAATATGGTCTATTTACGAATTAACATCTTGCGTGTAGCAGAGAACTCGCCAGCATTGATTGTATAGAGATAGATTCCACTACTGACAGGTTCACCCCGATTGTTGCGTCCATCCCAATGGATCGCTTTGGCTTGTGATGAATAATTCCCCGCAGCCATCACACCTAATGACAAGGTTCTGACTAAATCGCCAGTCGGTGTATAGATCTGAATCGTAACATTGCTCTTGTCCGCAAGCTGAAACGGAATCCAGGTTTCGGGGTTGAATGGATTTGGAAAGTTTTGTAGAAGCTGGTTCCGCTTTATTTCCCCGAGTATAACGATCTTCTTGTCTTCCGGTTCTACAGCATAAGGTAGCAGAGATAGTGTGTGTTTTACATCATAAACTTGGTATTGTCCCGACATTGTATATGACAATATAACAGAGCCATCCTGATTGATGTCATCAAATCTTGGGTAAGATGTATTTTTGATAGGTCTACTTGTCTGCCAGTCCCAAATCTGGGCAGGAGAGTAGAGGTAACGTCCATCTTGACTAAATCGCACTGGTCCTCCTTTGTTTACTAAGGTTGTTAACATTTGACGTTTCTCTGGCAAGAGTTCCCAAATTTGGATTTCTTTCCAATCGGGAGCTGCTATAACTATTGAACCTTTAGCATTGGTGTGAAAAGCAAGCGGATAATCTAATTCTATCGTCTCCCATGCGTATTGGAAAACGAAGGTTTCACCTTCGCGTTTCCACAAATAGATCCAATAACTACGGTCATGAGTGCTATTTGACCAGACCGAAGCAGCAAGAAATTCGTCGTTTTCACTGAAAGTTAATTCATCATAATACGGTTTTAAACCCGGCACAACGTCAGGGGGTAGTATCTGTGGATTCTCAAGGTTGTTCAAGTCAAAAATAACGAGATCTTCCCAGCCAGATACTGTAAGCCATCTTCCAGTGGAACTAAAGGTTATATCCTCCATGGACATAACGGTATGCGGATAAATTTGCGTTTCAACTTTTCCAGTTTGAATGTCGCGCATTTCAACCCACGGGTCCTTGATAACAGCGAGTCTTTTACTGTCTGGAGATATAGCCATATCTTCAAACCTATATCCATCGGCAGAAATACTTAACTGCATCTGCTCTGAAGCAACATCCCAGGTTTTTATAAACTGCCTTGATATTGCTGCGACAGTTTTGCCATCTGGACTTAGCTCAACTGAACTGGGATACGATTCACCGACAAAATCTTCCCATATCTGTATAGGTTTCTTCTCCTCTATATCCCATAACACCACAACATTAGGATATTCCATTAACACAGTTTTACCATCTGGCGATAATGCTATCCCATTTAAATCATGAAACTTTGTGCTAAACGCGTCAATTTGTTGTCCTGATTTAACATCCCAAACACGTACTTTATCGTCCCAACCTTCCCAAGGATTAGGACCAGACCTACTCAATCTTTGTGTTCTTGTAGCAACATACAAACTTTGACTGTCCGGACTGAATGTTAGGTCTTTAATCGCTCCAGTGCCACTTTTAGTATTCCATATTAGTGCTTGTGTTTCAATATTCCATACATAAATGTCTGTCTCTCTTGAATTATACATTGCTATATGATTTCCATCTGGACTGATAACCGTACCACGTAACCAAATGCTTGTATGTCCTCTAAAATGTTCAACTCGTTCGCCTGTCTCCACATTCCACACCTCTATATATGGTTCTTTTGAAGCGACGACGAGATGTTTCCCATCTGGCGCAAACGCAAACGCATTACCGTATAGATTAACTATAGTTGTGTCAATATGTTGTCCAGTCTGCCAATTCCATAAATGTATCCTTCTGTCTATTAAGATAGCAAGGAGTGGTTGCGTCGGACTAAATGCTGCGATATGAAATTCGTCATCAATCTCCCACTCGGATATTTTTTCACGAGTGTTGACATCCCAAATTTCTACAAAATTTGGTCGGTTGGAAGATTGAATTGCTAAATATGGGGCATTCGGACTAAACACAACATCGCTACAGTATGCCAAATTACCGAATTCATCCATAACATCACCAGTATTGGCATCAACAACCTGAATATGGGTTGGGACAACGCGCAAAATCGTATTATTGTCCAGAAAACTGTGCTGTATTGGAAGCGGTTGTCCGATGGTGGCAATAGGTTCAAGTGCCAAAGCAATGCCAGGCACACAGACAATACCTATCAAAACAACATAAACTTGAAACCAATTAAAGACAGATGCAAATTTCTTCATAAAAAAACTCCAAGCGATTTCATATAAAATAGAAAGCAAAATTCGTGCCAAGCCGATTGGCGTTAAGACGGACTGAAATTCAACAACTGAAAGGCATCATACCGGGATAACCTGCACAAAGACGGGCAAGCAGTTCTTGCGACTGCACGTTCAGGTGCATTTGCTGCACCAACCGAGAATGCTGAGACAGGGTTATTTTTGTATTAGCATCTTGCGTGTAGCAGAGAACTCGCCAGCATTGATTGTATACAGATAGATACCGCTACTGACAAATTCTCCATGTTTATTGCGTCCATCCCAATGGATTGCTTTGCTTTGAGAGGTATAATTCCCCGCAGACATCACGCCTAATGACAAAGTTCGGACTAAATTGCCTGTCGGCGTATAGATATGAATTGAAACATTACGCCGATCGGTAAGTTGGAATGGTATCCAAGTCTCAGGGTTAAATGGGTTTGGAAAGTTCTGTAGGAGTTGGTTTCGCTTTACTTCTCCGAGTGTGGCAATTTTCTTGCCGTGGGGTTCAACTGGTAGTTTAGGTAGTAACGTCTTCCCGTTCCAGACCTGAATTTCCCCACTATCAGAATAAGCAAGGAGCGCAGCACCATCTTGACTAATGGCAAAATAGTCTGGAATAGTTGAATGTTCAATCGGTGTCTCCATCCTCCAATCCCATAGTTGAGTGGCTTCATCATTGGCAGTAAAGAGATATTTATTGTCTGCGGTGAATAGGACTGGTGAATCTCCATATCCTTTCAATGTTGATAAGAGCTGTGGTTGCGATGGTGATAGTTTCCAAATCTTTAGATCTCCTGCAGCCGCTGCCAACAGTGTTGAACCATCTGATTGGGTTGTAAATTCCGGTGGATAGTAAAATCCTGACGCCTCCCATGCGTATTTAAAAGCAAACGTTGTCCCTTCGCGTTCCCAGAGTAGTATCCAACGTTTATAGTCATCATTGTTACTTGTGTAGGCATAAGCAGCGAAATATTTGTCATTTTCACTGAAGCCAAATTTATAGAAACGTGGCTCTGCTCCAAGATCAACGTGTGAATGAAGCGGTTGGGGGTTTTCCGTGTTTTTTGTGTCTAAGATAGCAAGTTCACGTCCAGAATCTGACACTGCAAACCATTTTCCAGTGGTGCCGAAGGTAATGCTCTCAACATACCAAAGCGAATGTGGATAAAGCATATCAAGTTTTCCCGTGTGAATGTCTCTGAATTCAAGAAAAGGGTCAGAATTTCTGCCAACAACAAGTGTTTTGCTATCAGTAGCGAATCCAACACTCCGGTATCTATGACCATCTGCGGAAACTATTACTCCCATTTGTTGTGAAGCAACATCCCAAGTCTTAAAACAGTGCGCGGATACAGAAACTACAGTTTTGCCGTCAGGACTTACGACAACAGCCTGATACCCTCCGGGTTTGATAAAATCCGCCCATACATTTTGCTTTCGCTTCTTTTGAATATCCCACATTACCTCTGCATCGTGATAATTCAAGAGCATTGTTTTCCCATCCGGTGACAGTGTGATTGCTTCTATATCACGAAATTCTGTGCTGAACGTATCAATATGTTCTCCTGTTCTGACATCCCAGACGCGAACTGTATCATCCCACCCTTCATAAGGGTTACTGCCGACTTTACGTAACCTACCGTTTCTTGATGAAACATACAGATGTTGACTGTCCGGACTGAAAGTTAAATCGGTAACTCTTCCTATTCCATTTACCATCTTCCATAACAATTGTCGTGTTTCTATATCCCACACATAAATTAAATTTGATACTTCAAAGGATGCGAGTCTTTTTCCATCTGGGCTCATCGCCAACCCTTCAACCCAATTTCCTTCATGACCTTCAAAATGTCCTTCCAGTTTTTGTGTTTCAATGTTCCACACCTCTATATCTGGGCGTCTTGAACCGTTCATAAAATACGTGCCATCAGGTGTAAAAACCATTTCATTTTCATATTCGCCGCCGCAAATTCTGCCATTTTCTGTGTAGGAACAAAATTCTGATTTTCTTCGTTCTCCCATCATTGTTCCAAGAAATTCACCTGTCTTCCAGTTCCACAGATGTTTTTGATTATCAATGGAGATAACTAAGATCGGGTCCACAGGACTAAACGCAGCGATATATGGTGATCCGGATCCAATTTCCCACTCAGAAATCAGGTTTTGTGTATTAACATCCCAAATGTTTATCATCCTTTTATCTTCAACACCAGTAGCGTGTAGAATTGCCACGTGTGCGCCAGTCGGACTAATCCCTAACAATTTGTCCTGTGTTAGATCAGCAAATTCAGCTACCACAACACCTGAATTGGAGTCAACGATCTGAATGTGTGTTCGAACAACTCGCAAATACCTATCGTTGGAAAGAAAAACGTGCCTTTCAGGTTGCGGTTGTCCAATCGTGGCTATAGGTTCAACTGCTAATGCAGTATACTGTCCCCCTACAATGCTGATGAAAACAATAAGAAACAACAGACCTTGTCTGACACAGAAAGCACATGTATTCATGGCATTTCCCTTACTTCTCTTTTTCTGCAATCGTGTAGAGTTGAATTGTTTCAATACGTCCTTTACCGGTAACAGAACGGTGTGCGATTTTAATAGCATCCGTATTCGCAACGACAAAGATCTCAAATGGAAACTCTATTGCCCTTTGCACCTCTTTTGTGAATTTCCAATTATTTTTTTCATCACGGACATATACATCGAAATTCTGTACCTTTCCTCTACCGAGTAGCACAATTTTGCGAACATTAACCTGCTCTGGTATAGAATAAACTACTCCTGAAAAAACAGGTTGTTGAGATACTTTCTGATCAACTAATACATACTCTTGCTCAGAAAAAAGTGCTGCGCATCCTGTCATCAACAAACAGATCAGAATAGGATATAGTTGCTTTAATTTAGCCATTTTTGCTTCTCCAAAATGAATGGGTAATTGTTCTGTGTTCTGAATTTGTTATTTAAGCACTTCTATAGCAATTCTTGTGCCAAAATGGTTTATCTAAAGAGTAGGTCTATAGTGTATGTTTCTTACGGGTTCTGATAGAGATATTGATAGGTTTCTGTTCATTTTCTGGACAGGATTGTTCAGAAAATGGTCTAATGTCCCATTGTTAACTTGACGGGTACTAGCTTTTGAAGTATACTGTGATGTATCAAATATCTCACTTTTCATATTGAAATCAACTATACTGTCATCAATTACTGAGGTGAGTTTTGACATACATTTATCCTATAGTTGCTTTCTTATGGATTGTTTCTCTTGGGGAGGCTTCGGTACAGTTGAAAGAAAACAAGGAAAGGTCTATGGTTGAACGTTGGGGAATTTATGAGTTAAGTTTGAATGGTCCTGATTCAGGAAATCCTTTCATTGATGTGGAATTTTCAGCGGAATTTAAACAGAAGGGTCGTAGTTTTGAACCGCAAGGTTTTTATGATGGAAACGGCGTATATAAAGTCCGATTTAGTCCCGATGAGATTGGAGAATGGACTTACACGACAAAGAGTAACACGGCAGAACTCAACGGCAAAACAGGAGAGTTTACCTGTACCATCCCATCCGAAGAAAATCACGGACCTGTTCACGTTTATAAAGACTTCTATCTGCGTTATGCCGATGGCACGCCGTATCATCAGTTTGGAACAACCTGCTACGCTTGGGTACATCAGGGTGAAGCGATGGCGGAACAGACACTCAAAACGCTTGCTGAGGCACCCTTCAATAAGATGCGGATGTGCATTTTTCCTAAAGATTATTCCTATAATAAAAACGAACCTGTCTACTATCCATATCAAGGGAAACCTCTAAAAGATTGGGATTTCACAAGATTTAATCCTGAATTCTGGCAGCACCTTGAGAAACGTGTCCAAAACCTGTTGGACCTTGGCATTGAAGCGGATGTTATCCTTTTCCACACTTATGACCGGTGGGATTTTGAGAATATGAATGCCGAAAACGACGATCATTATATCCGTTATGCTGTTGCACGTTTAGCAGCTTTTCGTAATGTGTGGTGGTCTCTCGCTAATGAATATGACATCATGCCTGCTAAACAGGAATCGGATTGGGACCGGTTTTTCCAGATAATTCGTGACCACGACCCGTACCAACGGCTTCGCGGTATTCACAATTGCAGACGTTGGTATGACCATAGCAAACCGTGGGTGACGCATACGAGTATCCAGACCTCTAATATGGCAGAAGGTATTCGCTATCGCAGCCAATACGGCAAACCTGTTATCTATGATGAATGTCGCTATGAAGGAAATATTCCACAAGGATGGGGGAATATCACCGCTCATCAGATGGTTCAAAACTTCTGGGCAGGAACTGCATCGGGGTGCTATGTCGGACACGGAGAGACATACAAACACCCTGAAGACTTGCTCTGGTGGGCAAAGGGTGGCATTCTACGGGGCGACAGTCCGCCTCGTATAGCTTTTCTCAAAGACTTTATGGTAGATGCACCTCCGTTTGATACACTTGAACCGATAGGAGATGACAAAGGGCGATATATCCTTGCTAAACAGGGAGAATACTATCTCGTTTACACAACCGCTCCGCAAACGATAACAGTAGAACTACAGGGAGACCAACCGTATAAAATTGATGGTGTTGATACGTGGAACATGAAAATCCTGCCGATTGGCACAGCACAACCTGGTGAATATACGTTCACATCACCTCATCACGATTTTGCGTACCGTTTTACACCTTATACACCGGGAGAAAAGCTGCGTCCTGAAGCAAAAGCATCCGCAGATGTGCTTCAGGGGAGTGCGCCACTCACAGTTACGTTCTCATCGGCAGGTGATTTCACATCACATTGGGATTTCGGAGACGGCACAACATCTGATGAATCAAATCCCACACACGTGTATAAAAACTTGGGACAGTATACTGCCATGTTACAGATTACCGATGCAGAAGGATCGACATCAACAACAGCACTTACAATTCAGGTGTTACCAGAGGTCCCCGCAGACTTCAGGCTTCATACAGAGTTTCCCGGTTCACGCGATGATCTCATTATTCTCTGTTATGACCCGTTCTATTCCAGTGAACTTGAAACACGTGGTGCCGCAAAATTCACTGAAGATGGACAGATGGATCTAACCGGTGGTTCGTTCGTAGTTAAGAATGAGAATGATACGCTACTTGCAACATGCAAGGAAAGCAATCAACTTTCGATTGAATGTTTGATTACAACAGACAATCTGAATCAGAGTGGTCCAGCTCGGATTATCTCTTTTTCAAAGGATCACACGCATCGCAACTTCACTTTAGGGCAAGATGGTAACCGCTTTACAATACGAATCAGGACACCACGCACCGGTGAAAACGGACAAGGTGGTGAATTCTCGTTTTGGAAAATTGAACAGGGAAAACCGACACACGTTATTGTCAGCTATTTTGATGGTAACATCTGCTGCTACGTTGATGGTAAGTTGATCTATTCCGGCAATAGCATTCAGGGGGACTTTAGCAATTGGGAACTATACCCGCTACTATTCGGTGATGAAGCAAATGGCGGTAGAAATTGGGATGGTAAGTTAAGCCACGTTGCGATATACAGTCGGTTTGTTGGCGTTGAAGAAGCTGCGCATAAGTTTAAATTGATTCAGAATGCGTGAAATCTACTTGACGGAGAACACGGAAGACACTGAAGGGCGTTTTGGGAATTTTAGTCTATTTTCACAACCATCAGGTGTTCTGTAAGTCAAGAACAAGGAGATTGTTAATCTCACACCTATATAGACGAGAATTTTATACCTTAGAATCATCAAGTGACAAAACTTTGCACACCTAAAGTATCTACTTAGCATTTGGCGTTATCAAACCGTAGCACATTCATCTTGATTGTGCTACGAAGCACGTCAACCCACGCGATAAAGTATCTGCTCAGCATTGATTCTGATCAATATTGTGCAGAGAGGTGCAACGAAAGATGGTTGTTGTCCAAAGAAACCCAATTTCATACCAAAAACTTTACACATCCAAATGAAGAAACAATGGCAGAAATTGAAATGTAAAAGCGACCAAGAGTGGCACCTATCAAGAAGATATGTGGTGTTTTAGTGTAGGCTGGATGTGTGTTATACCATCCATCAGCACCGGCACGCCGCGAAGGAGGCAAATAACGACAGCCGTTGTTGCCAGGATATGTGTTCCTGTCTGAATTGTTTCTAAGTGTTGTGGGAAGAGTTCATAACTCTGTAGCATGCGTAGGACTGCCATCGCACAGAAAGCACACATTTTTGAAGCACCAGATATGAAACGTGAGATGCGAGAACTTGTTAATGCCCGTGTCCACCTTCTTGTCATCATTTCAAAAGGAGCGTTGTCATTGCTGATTGCGAAACTACGTATTGCGTCCGTGGTGAACCCGCGTGTGAGCACGGCGATAGGCATCCAAAAGTGGATAATATCGTTGACTGCAAAGTATATCCAAAACACATTTTCAATGATCCTATCCGCTGCAATATCGAACACTGCACCGAATAATGATGTGGTATGCGTCCTCCGAGCCACATAACCATCTACAGCATCTAATATGAAGATTAGAGCAATGGTAACAATTGCCGCTGTATCTATGAAGATGTTTTTACCGAACAAAGTGATGATGAGAAATGTGAGAAATAATCGGGCAAGTGTAATGATGTTTGCTGTCATGGTGTTGTTGCTACTTTAAAAAAATGCTTGTGTTCATCCTCAGCGAAATCCGACGTTTTCCTTTTTTGAGTATAACCTGTTTTTCTTGTATATCCATGATAATTGTCTCCCCATCAATTTTTGTGCCGATGGTAGCGATATGTACCCTTTTCTGTCCTGTGGTCTCTTGTAATATAGCGGTCGCTTCAATTTCTCTGCCGTAGGGTATCTGTGTCGCGATGAGTCTATAACTGGGTGCTCTTACTGAGGGTTTATATCCGAGGGGTGCAAAGATGTTATTCTCAATGATAGTGTTATAGAATACTTCCTGATGGTCAATCGGTTCCGGCATTAGGTGTTGATAGAGTTTTGTGTTTTTTTTCGCATATTCTTTCGACTCTATTTTGGGTGTGATGTATATTTTTTCTGGGGTTTGTATCACAATCCGTTGTCGTATAACGTTGGTGATTGCAAGTACACTGATGAGGAAAACTGCAATGAGACAGCAACGTTTGAATACCCGCATCATTTCTGTTGATCTTTGTTCTGTGGAGACTTTTGCAGGTATTTCGTATTTTCTTTTATATCAGGTGGATAATGTATCTCCCAGATTTTAAATTTAGCATCTGCTGTCTGTTTCTGTGGATATACCTGTCTAAACGCATCGCTGTGTTGATATCGGAAGAATAATTTGATAGCAAGTCTGTTCCAACGTTGCGGTGAGAGGTAATGTATGGCTTCTTGATGTGTTTCTTGATCAAAGAAGTGTAGTATTCCGCCGTTTTTTTCCGTAGTTTCCTGTCCGTTCTTTTGTGTAGTGTTGTGTTCATGATCCTGTTCCGCGTGTGAAGTCTGAGGAGTGCCATCTGCGATAACATATCCAAGTTTTACTGTTTTACCGTTTTTGAGGTGTGCTGTCGCGTCTGCTGGCGTGTGATGAAAGTCTATCTCCACAAAGTTGATAGCACTGTTCTTGTATGCGGGTCTCATGCGGTAGTGTGGAGTCCCTATCTGCGTGTGTGGGATAAGCGGCATCATATTGGGTGCCGCGCTGTGTTTTTCAGCATCGTGTCTGTCTTTTGCTGCTGTGTATAAGACATCTTCTTCTGTCAGTAGAAGGTGTGTCACATTGTGTGTTTTTAGAAACTCTAATGCTTCGCGTTCGGTTGTTGCGTTAGAAACGTGCTTTTCATAGAGTTGTATTCGGTGTAAGATGAAATGGTCTGGGTCAATGATTGTTTTCACACTACCGAGTACGTTGAGCATGTGTCCGAAACTCCAAGGTGCTGCGATGACATTGTCTTCAGACAAGTGTTCTTGTATCCAGTGGCAAGCATTTGCGATGGGTGTGTTTTTACCGGGAAAAACAGCTTCAGGAGAGATCCGTGCCTGGTACCCTCTCTGTGCCAGGGCAGGCATATTGTTCCCTGGCAATTCGAAAAAAAGCATAAGTGCAATGGCTGCAATTGTGATAGCGGGTTTTGTCAACGTGTGTATTCTCTCAAACACTCTTTTAGGTGTTCTCTGGTGAATATATTTTGTCATGAGAAGTGTGAAGTGTTGTATGCCGAGTGCTGCAAAAACTGAGAGTGGCACACCGATAAAGAAATCGTAGCGTAGTGCATCGCGGGCAAGTCCCACCCAGAGTATTAACCAGAACGCGAAAGCTACGTAAGTCAGTTCATGCGTAACGTCTTCCGTTCGAAGTACAGCAATACCGAGTGCAGCGATAGGTGTGAAGGCAACTGCACCATAGAACAGGTATTCACAGATAACAGGGGATAGGACATGATATAAATACTGTCTGAGAAATGTAGCGGTGGTGAAAAAAGCGAGCAGTGCTGCAAGGGGGATTGCCTTCTTTCCCCAGATTCTAATGCAGCCTATGCTCAGGCATAGACTTGCGATAAGCAGAACGTGTCCATATCGTCCGTACCAGAAAATGTCATGTGGGGATTGGAGTTCACCCACCATTTCCATGATCTCTGCTGCACTGAGAGGCAAGATACTGTGTGCAAAAGTATCGCGTTGAAATGCAATGTAAGCGATGCCTATGAGGATGCAGATCGCACAACAAACAAGCGAGATAGCACGCGCTGAAACCTGCTCGGTGATAACCTTTAAAACGGCATGCTGTTTGTGCGTGAGAAAATAGCGTAACGTTCGTATAGCAAGTATAACGAGTGAAGGCAACAGCAGAAAAGCAGTGACGTGTGTTGTCCAACTGCTGCCACTACGATATACGGGGGAAAGTAGGTAAAGCGTTGGAACGAACATCAACACCCACAAGAGATATTCTGACAAGTTTTCTTCAGTATCTGTTGTGAGAAAACGCCAGAGTTCTACGACGACAATGATGAGGACGAAACCGCCAAATCCTTCCCAACTCAACCCACCAACAAAAACGCAGACACCGGAGAGTCCCGCACAGATATAACGTGGGGTCGCGCGTGTTATGTTCTCTTTCCACAGATATACTGTGACTGCAAGGGTAGCGAGCATCCAGCACCACGCATCTCTATCACTGAACCCAGCAGTGCTGCGATCAATGCCACCGGGCATGATAATCAGCAGGATACCGACGATTGCTGCGACAGAAACCCCAAAACGGACATAAAGGAAAGTACATAACACCGCTACGCCGATGAGAAAGCAGACAGTCGGGGCAATGAGGAGCACCTGATAGAGTGTAACACCCGGCAGGAAGAATTTGATAAACTTATAGGCGTAAGCGATTACGTAAGAATAACCGTTGAATGTGCTACTCAAATCCCTACCTGTCGGCCCCCATCTCCGATCATCTACTTCGGGTAAAGTACCATCGGCGACAATCGTTTTCGCTTGCGAATAGTATAGGAACGCATCATTAGACGCAAAGTGATCTGTCGGAATATTGGCAATACCTTGTAGACGGATCTTGCTACCTACAAATAAAAGGGATATAAGGAGTACAGCCGCACCAACGTGTTTTACGATTTTGTAAGATTTCATTTATTCTTCAGTCTGCTGACTGTACCCTTTCAGGTCCGGATCAATCTCTTTTGAATACCAAAAATTGAGGCTGTTGACAACATCGTTCTTTAGAATTGAGTCCTCCAACACCTCCCACGTAGCGTTGCATGCTAAACCATGATTCAAGAGGTAATCACACCTCTGTTCTGTATTCATGATATCCCAATACAATCGCTTTGAATATAACCAACGACGTTGCTCTATAAGCGCAGTTTCATAGTCCGAGAAGTCTATGAACGGTCTTCCAAGTTCAAGCATTTTGGAAAGGTAGGTATCCTGCGGATAAACGTTGTCAATTTTTTGCATCATACCCACGAATTCTTCAGAATACCCATATTTCTCAAACAACTGGGTTTGCCACAATTCATTCATTTCCGCAACCGTGTAAGGTTGATAGTCTCTTCTAACCGTGGTGATGTCAAGTTGATCCCACTCTGTTATCCATCGGGCATCTTCGGATTTCTGTGCAGATTGATAGAACGGCATGGTGTAAAGATAGAAACACACGGCAGCAACAACGAAGGTCACGAGGATAATCAGATACCTATACGTTTTCATTTATTCCGTATCGGGGGATGTATCCGTTGTTTCTACTGGTTTCGGTGGCACGGGTCTTGGCGGATTCTTTGGGACCGAAGCAGGCGATTGAGTACGTTTGCCAAAGTGTCGCTCTAACAGATCCGCAAGTGTCGCGTTATCCTCCCGTATCCTACGCATACCATCTTCATAACCGTATTGAAATAGAGTGCCTAATGCACGTTCAAGACGTTGTGGTGTAATCTGTTCTAACTGCTCTACCGGAAGCTCTGGTAGGAACTGTTTACGGAACTGACGTTCAAGTTTTTTCTCAATCTCAGCATCCGACATTGTTGATAACTCTTCAAGTTGCCGCATACGGTTCTCAAACTTTTCGTATTCCGTTTTCGCTGCTTCACGGGCAGCCATAGCTGCTTCACGGGCAGCGGCAGCATTTTCATCAATTCTGTTATGCTCATCCTCTTGGTTCATCAATGAAGAATCTTGTTCATTCAACTCAATTATTTTTCCAAACGTTTCTAACTCCTTCTCTGCTTCCTCTCGTTGTTTTTCTGTCATAAAAGAATCAATATGTGCTTCCCTATCAAAGGGCGGAGGTTTTTCAGATAGAATATTATAATCATTATCAACATAGATAACATTGAGTCCTTCAGGATGAATTCCTTCTTCTACGAGTAAACGCCGCTGTTCTAAGTTTAGATTTGCCTTAGGACCAGTTCCCCAGTACCTTGTTCCAGCACCATCTCTATTAACGTAGAGTGTATCCGGTCTCGTTATCAAATACTTATCAGGACGATCATCAAAAAAGCGAACGCCAACTGCAGTTGGATCTTCTGTAGTAACGCGTTTATAGACTTCCTGTTGCCACATCTGACGGTCTATATATGCATTTTTATATGTCTCAAAATTATCAGATGGTGTGACACCTGCTTCTCCTTCAGCCCACCAGTCCGGACGTGATTCGGCATTAATGATCCATCCCCGGATGTTGAGCATTACGTTGTAATCATCCCGGTTTTCAAAAAGCATTCCCTTATCAAGGAGCATCTGTATCCATTCAGAACGCGGATAATACTCGTCATAAGCACTTGCATCAGGGTATAGTTCCACATACTTTGCATCAAATGCTTCAGTAAGTCCTTCTACTGTTTGAGGACCTTCATACTTTTTGGGAGGAAGGAATATTGGTGATTCTACCCCAGGCAATAGGTGATATGGTAGTTTTCCACCAACGGTTGGTGGCTTGTCTAAATAGGGTTTGAACCGTTCAGCGTTCTCTACTGCACGTTTTCGAATCTTTGCGCGTTTAGCTGCAATTTCTGCTTCTGTTTTTAAAAAACCGTGCAAGACTTGGACACCTAACCATGCTTCTGTCCTTGCCTCAATCCATTCTTCCCATGTATCTACGGTCTGTGTGTGTGTTGCTTTAATAGCAGCATCTGATGCAAGAGGGTGTAGGTCTAAGAGTGCTGTATCTTTTTCTTGTGTGAACGGCAGAACTCGTTGCACTAAACCAGGGCGTGCATTGAGTAAGAAAAAAGAAACTACTCCAAACACTACTAAAATAGATGAAATCATAAACACCTTTCTGCGGTCCATTAGAAAACTCCTTATTTACAGGCATCTGCAACCTTATGTGAGTATATCATAGTGATGCAGATGCCTAAATGATAAGATTATTTATTATCTGATTAATACCCATCCTAATAAACGTTCAGAAAATCCATAATCAGTCGGTCCAGGTTCATAATATACATCGGCATCATTAAAAGTCCTACGGTCACTTTCGTCCGCCACTTGTTCTCCGTTATCTATGGATTGTGTGCCAAACCAGAAAGATTTAATCGAAGCACTTTTATATGCCTCCCAAACACTTGACACCTCAGCAATCTGCACTTCTGAAATATCCACTGGAGAGTCAACATTGTAAATAAACTCTGCATCATCAAGTTGTACATAGATATTCCCAGAAAAGTTAATTTCAGATCCTATTCCTATAAATTCGTCTAGCGGTGCAGTCAGCGAGAATTTTACATCTGGATCGGATTTGATTTTAACCTCACCTTCTCCCCATGCCCGCAATCCGACAACGACTTTAGCACGAAGATCACCAGAGGATTCAAAAGACTTTGCCTCAATATTGACCTTTTTGTAATATACATTCGACCACCATTTCAATCGAAATACAGTACATGCATTTGCTTGTGCGTAAGCATTGACATGTCCGATCCATGCATGCGTTTCTGTAAAATCATTTAGTCCTGTGATAGATGGTGTGGCTGAAGCGGAAGCCCTGTGAGATGTTGCGGCCAGGGATGCACTCAGATTCCAACCCCGACCGGTCACGTCAATTTCTTTACTATTAGTTAAAGATTTGTACTTTGAATTACCAAAGTTATTATCCTCCCAACATATTCCATCGCTAATCGGCAGCATTACCAAACCAGCCAATGCTACAAGAGAAAGACATCCTAAAGTTATCGTAATCGTTAGGTTTTTAAAACGCATTTTTCAAATCTCCTTAAATTATCAGTAGACTGTTAAATTATTCTCACTGTTTTAGCCGACAATAATAGGAGACGCAAATATGATAACACGTTCTCGTATTATTGTCAAACAGTAGACAAGTCATATTGCTGTGTCGGTTGTTGGTGTTGTCTCCTCTGTGGGAACCAACGTATCTGCCACAGATTCAGACTGACTTTCCAAAGAATTAAAAGACTTTGTTCGCGACACATCTCTTTGAACCTTGTTCTGTGCCTTTTGAGACATACCCTTTTGAAGGATAATATCATCGTTTATTGACATCCGTTTTTTGCATGATATGTAGCGAAGCATAGTATCCTCTATTATGTGGTATTTGACCTAACGGTTTTCTTCCACTCCCTAATCACACGTTTGACACATGTCTCAATATCAGTCGGAGTGATAACTAAACTTCTGCTAATCTCTTCAATTGGTTGACCATCTAAATGCCGTTCCATGACTTTCTGATCCTGAGGTGGAAGGTCATCGAGTAGTTCGTCTAATTGGTCAGCAACTGGACGTAACCATTCAAGTAACCGTTCCCTTCTTTTCTGAACCGCAGATGGCGTGAAATCAATTTTTTCTGCAATCTGCTTCGGTCTCAAGTCATCCCTTATATAATCTACGATCTCTTGATCCTTTTCGGATAGTAGTCTCAATAGTCCATTCAATTGATATTGCATCGCCTCAGTCTGCTGTACCTGCTGTTCTTCAAACAATGTTGCAGCAGCGATATTTTTACCATCTTTATCATCAAGAGAGACAATCTCAATTCCATCCTCATCTTTTCTCCCTCTCACGTAGTCAAATGCAGCATTTTTCGCAATTGTATGTAACCACCCTTCGAGTTTGTCAGGATACTTGATCTTTCCTTTATTGATAAATGCTTTGCGGAAAGTTTCATTCGTGACTTCATCAGCATCTCGCGGGTCATTCAAAATTTTCAAAACACAAGCGCGTACCGACTTTTCATACCTTTGCATAAGCAGTTTTAGTGTATACTCGCATTCTCCTGTTTCCACGAATCGTCGATGTAATTCATCATCATCTAAATTATTATCATCTAAACCCATTTCTCTCAATCAGCATCCTTTCCCCCTCCTAAATAAATTGTGTTTTTAAGCTGACTCTCCCATTATCAGCATTCCTGTCTGTCCAAATAAATTACACACTTAAAATGACTAACGTAAATTTATTGAGAATTCCTACATAAAATTAATTTTTTTTTCTGATTTGACAACAAACCTCCTCCAAATAAATTTTTTTTCCAGATTTGACAACAAAAGCGATATCTTATAGAATAGAGTTGGGGGATTTTAAAAAGACAAAAGCAATAAAGACCCGCATTGAAACAGGGGCAGTTTCGAATTTAGGTTCACGTTTCTATGGCACAAACTAAATGAAGATTTAATAATTAAAAGGGTAAAACCGATTTTCCCAGGCCGGTAGGTGCGATTTCCTAATCGCACCGGGACCTCCTATGAAACTTTCAATGAACGAGGTTACTATAATCTGTTTCGTCCGAGGTATTCGCGTAGGATCCGGTGCGATTAGGAAATCGCACCTACCGGCCTGGGGCAATAGGTTATGGGATACTATAGCAAATAAAGAAATGAAAAGACTTAAAGGACATAAAGAGTCTGTCAGGTGTGTAGCGTTCAGTCCGGACGGAAAAACACTCGCATCTGGCAGTTCGGACACAACCATTCGTCTGTGGGATGCTGCCACGGGTGAACACAAGCGAACCCTCAACGGTCATACGGCAAATGTTGATATTGTTACCTTCAGTCCGGATGGGAAAACACTCGCAACGGGTAGTCAAGATGGGACAGCACTCATTTGGGATTTTGCTTCCATAGTCGATTCTGTAGATACGCAGAATTAGGGTTATCATTTTTCTAAAACTTTCAGTCATCATTACCATCTCCGCAAATCAAACAACGTCATATATCTGTAGCACATTCATCCTTGATTGTGCTTCTTTACACATCAACCATTCTTCATTGCGTCTCTCGACACAACATTGATAAGACCCAATGCTGAGCAGATACATTATCGCGGGAGTTGACATGCTTCGTTGCACAATCAGGGATGAATGTGCTACAGATTGACTACGCCAAATGATGAGCAGACACTTTATCGGGTGGGATAATGGATTCGTTGCACAATCAAGGATAAATGTGCTACGGCTTGATAAAACAAAATTCTTCGATCTGATGAGGAAAATCTTGGAAATCTGGAAATCCTGGGAATCTTGGTTCAGTTTTTAATTTGAATAAAATCACCGTATTGCTTATAATGAATACCAGACGTTACATTACAACCATTTGAAAGACAGATTATATAAAATCAAAACCCTGCAGTGATATGAAGCTCAAATAAATATTTCGGTAATTCAACCCATATACGTGATCGTAGGGGCGGGGTTTCCCCGCCCGCATATTACCGAATTAAAATCTTAATCTCATTATACTGCCAAAATAAGGACGGACCGATAGTGACAAAAATAGAATTACCACGTCCAGAATATCCTCGACCCGACTTTCAACGGGGGACATCCGAGGGGATTGACTGGATAAACCTAAACGGCACCTGGGAATTTGCGTTTGACCCGGACGATATCGGCGAAAAAGAGCAATGGTTTTCATCAAATAACACAGACTTCCCCCTACAGATACGGGTGCCATATCCGTGGGAAAGCCTTGCAGCATGGGGAGAAGAAGACCTCGCTGATAGTGAAAACTACCTTAGCACAAAAGCATATCTAAACCCTGAAGAAATCACATGTGGTGGTCTTTCACGAGAAGGGAATTACCGTGGTGAACCGCGACACACTATCGGATGGTATCGGAGAACTATCTCCATTCCCGAAAATTGGCACGACAAACGCGTAATTTTAAAGTTCTGTGCTGTCGATTGGGAAACAACTGTATGGGTCAACGGTAAAACAATCGGGGGATATGGAAACGGTTATCTGCCGTTTGAATTTGACATCACAGATGCGCTTACCCCAGGAGAACCCGCTACAATTATCATCCGTGCCTACGATGCACAAGACCACGGGGAACAACTTGCTGGCAAACAGATAGGTTGGTATGTTCGTACCAGCGGAATTTGGCAGACAGTCTACCTTGAACCGAGAAACGCAACTTATATCAAGCAGTGTCTTATCACCCCGGACATTGACAATAGTACTGCTACTTTTGACGTTACAGTTGATGGTGAAATTGCACCCGGTACTGAACTGCACTGGGAATGTGATGGCATGCATGGCAGTGTTGCTACAGCAGAAAAAACAGAAGTCACCGTCAATATCCCAGCAGATAAACTGCGACTGTGGGATGTAGATACGCCAAACCTTTACGATGTTACGCTGAAATTAGTCTCTAATGAATCTGTTGTTGATAGGATTTACACCTACTTCGGTATGCGGAAAGTTTCTATTGAAAAGGCACCGGGAGGCGACTATAACTACATCTACCTCAACAACCGTCCGATATATCTGTTAGGTGCACTCAATCAGTCGTTTAACCCAGAAGGTGTATACACTTTCCTCACCGATGAGGCGATCAAAACGGATGTTGAACGCGCCAAAGAATTCGGTTTCAACTTCCTACGTCTCCACATAAAAGTTGATGAACCACGACTCTACTACTGGGCAGACAAATTAGGACTGCTCTTTATGTGCGACATTCCGAACTTTGGACGTTATACGGATAAAGCAAAAGCAAGATTTGAACAGACGCTTCGCGGAAACATTGAACGCGATTTCAATCATCCATCCATCATTTCCTGGTGTAATTTCAATGAAACATGGGGACTCGGTGGTGGCGGTTACAAAGAAGACAAGGCGTGTCAAGAATGGGTGCGAGAGATGTATCACTTCGCTAAAAAACTCGATCCTACTCGGCTCATTGAAGACAACTCACCTTGCCTTTATGACCACGTTGAAACCGACATCAACTCTTGGCATTTCTATATCAACGATTACAGACACGCGAAAGATCATATCGCTAACGTGGTTGAGCAGACATACCCGGGTTCAAAGTTCAATTATGCCGGTGATCACGTCCAATCGGATGCACCCTTGATCAATAGCGAATATGGTGGGATTGGTGCAGGGGCAGGCGATAAAGATGTCGCGTGGTGTTTTAAGTATCTGACAAATGAATTGCGGTTACACCCGAAAATCTGTGGATATATCTATACCGAACTACAGGATATTGAGTGGGAACATAACGGTTTTATGAACTATGACCGTTCAGTAAAAGAATTCGGATACGATTATAACGACATCAACACACTTGACTTTATTGCTATTGACTATCCACCGGGGACAACGGTTGCCCCTGGTGATAGTGTAAATGCAGATATCTATGCAAGTCATTTCTCACACAAAATGATAGAAGGCACAACACTTCATTGGCAACTGGATACGCTCGATCAGGATGGAGAGTTAACGCGGGCACGTGTAAGCGGAAACAAGGACATTCCTTTCCCGCAGTATCAGGTTGAACAAGTTCACCAACTAAAACTCACTATTCCCGAGATTGACAATGCCGTTGGCACATTACATGTATGGGTATCGGATGAGAGTGGTGCAGTGGTTGCACGGAATTATATCAATTTTGAGATCTTCTCTGAAACGGAAACACCGCTTCGTCATCTACCGGGAGACATATACGTCAGTAAATGGGATGCTGGATCGGAAATAACAGAACAACTTCTTACAGCACAAGGTGCCGGATACGTTGAATACCAAATGAAGTTACCGCAAGGACTCAACGGTGATGATATTACTAAAATGGAGCTTATATTTGAAGCATCATCATCAAATGGTGGTTCAAGACAGACAGAGCCTGAAAAATATCCATCTGATGTTACAATCTCGGTCAACGGTAAAGAGATAGAAACGTTGACTCTCATTGACTGTCCTGCAGATGCCCGCGGTGTGCTGACCTATATTCATCAGAACCTTGGGAACTACGGTTACTTATGTCGTGTCCCGTTAGATAAAGAAATCTGTCTGAACGGTGGTTCTGCGGATACACTCACCGTGCGTTATGAAGTCAAAGGCAACGCAGAAAATAGAGGTGGATTATCACTCTACGGCAATCGTCGTGGTAGATATCCGACAGCACCGCATATTCTCATTTCATAATCAGGAGGAATTATTAAATGGCAGCATTTGAATTTCTATTTACACGGAACCCCGGTTTAGAGGGTTCTTGGCCCTTCGTCCACGAACAGATGATAAAACGGCTTGAGAAGTTAGGTGTAACGCTCGTTCTCAATACCACCAGCAGAGACCCTATTCACGAACAGGTAGACTTAAGTGAGGTTATCGGGATATCACAATGGGGTGGTAGTCTCACGGAGGCTTGTATTGACAATGCGCCGAAACTCAAAGTACTCGGAACGATGACAGATAACACCGGACACGGTATCCCTTACGCTAAATGTCAAGAACGTGGTATTCCTGTGATTGAATCCACCCGTGCGTGGGCACAATCTGTTGCGGAGTGCGCTTTCGGGCTCGCTTTGTCTTCACTTCGGCGGACAGCGCAGTGGCACATGCAGATGGCACAAGGTGAAAAGTTGTGGAATTGGAGCGACCCAATATGGGGACCTGGGAAACTGCCGGTGGCACACCAATTCTGTGATGACCCCGATTTTGTTAACGGAGACCTCGGCACGAAACAGATCGGCGTTATCGGATGTGGACAGATTGGCGGGAAAATCGCGAAGTGGTGTCGGGTATTCGGTGCTACCGTGATGGGATATGATCCTTTTGTCCCTGATGAAAGTCTACAAGAATGGGATGTAGAACGTGTTGATATGGACACACTCGTCGATAGATCAGATATTGTGTTCGTGTCTGTACCACCGACTCCATCTGCGCGTCATCTGTTAAATCGTGAACGTATCTATCATCTACGTAAAGGAGCGTTAGTTGTTATTATCACCCGTGCACATGCGGTTGATATGGCTGCGCTTCGCGAAAGGATTGTCAAAGATGAACTGGCTGGCGCGTTTGATGTTTATGACAGAGAACCCGTGCCAATCGATGACGAACTACGGAACAGAGACAATGTCGTGCATACACCGCATATTGCTGGCAGGACAAAGGACGCAAACCTACGGGTTGCTGATATGATTGTCGACGATTTTGAACGGGTATTGAAAGGCGAAAAACCGCTCGGTGCCCTGACACCAGCGGCAATTAAGGTAAGAACGTCTGACAATCCTTTTGAATAATACGTATCCGTTCGTGTAGATCAGAGAAATAGCGTTCGTTCATTAGTAATCCTCTAAACTATAGCATGTCTCTCCCGCTGCAATAGCATCTCGGATGTCTGCAAAGAGATTATACGCATCCTCAAAGTCGGCAAATTGGGCAATGACTCGTTTGGAGCCATCCAGTGCTATTAAGACAAGTTTACATTCGCCAGGGTCTTCCCCTTCAACATGTAAATTTTGGTATAGATTGAAGTTTATAATTTCCAAGTCGTTGGTTACAATGAACATAATTATTCTCCTTTAAAATGCTCTGTGATGTCCAGAAGTCGCAAGGACTATCTCATATACAATACATAATCAGTTTACTGTAAATTCCCAAAAATGCATTCATAGATTTTTTCAACTTCTTTGGGAGAAGTAATGAACCACTCTCTGCCGGGAGCATCATCCTTTTGTTTGCCTTGTATTCTGAGTATATACTGTATTGTTTTCTCCATTAAACTTGACGCATCTGTTTTAATAACGAGTCCGACCTTCGGATATTCTGGGAGTGCTGTACGTGTCTGTGATAGTACCCTGTTAGTAAGATCATTTCTAGCCATACCAACCTTGCACGCCCATACTTCTTCATTTTGTGATTCTGCTAAACGCCGATAAGCCGGATAATAGTAAAGATAGACTGATTGTTTACCAGAACCAATGATTTTTTCTGGTTCTAAGTCGTCATATTCAGCATCCTCATTCTCGTCATATTGGGGTGTCGAAAAAATTGACCAATTACCTTGACTTGGATTGTTTGCAAGTCCAGCCTGCTTCATTTTCACAAGTGCCAGCGTGACAGGATGTTGATGTTGGGCTCTTGATGGTAACCCTCCTTGTTCCATATGCGCTTCATCTACAGCACTTATCATTTCCTGTTTTTGAACAGTTTGCCCTGCAAATAATTCTTGAATAAGTTCTTGTGCAATTTTTGGTGTGAACGTCTTTCCAACATATTCATATTGGTCATTCATTGATATGTTTTCTCTTTACTATATTACCACAAAATTGGTCATCTACTCATACGGTGCAAGCACATCCTCCACAGAACGTGTATCGGGAAACCACCCAACAATCCTCCGCAACACTTCATCAAGGAGAATATCCGGACATGAGGCACCAGCAGTCAAGACAATGTCAATTGGATTCCCATTGGGGTGCTGAGTCGGCAGCCAATCTTCTGTGATTTGCACCTGTTTTGTTTCAAGCGATAAATGACGTATCCGTTTCGGACTAAGCATTTCCTCCGCATCTCTAACAAAATAAGTTGGCAGTCTATCTTCGCAAAGCTCCACAAGATGACTCGTGTTAGATGAGTTATAACCACCTACGACAACTGCGACATCACCCCCTTCAGCGATAAGCGCAAGTGTAGCGTCTTGATTCTCTTTAGTTGCATAGCAGAGTGTATCTTTCGTGTCGGCAAAATGATCTGCTATATTTTCTTCACCATACCTTGCGATGATCGCCTGCCGTAATAGGTCAGCAATGGCTTGCGTCTCTGTTGCGAGCATTGTGGTCTGGTTAACTACACCGATGCGTTTGAGATGGGTATCTGGATGGAAACCTTCGGTATATCTGTCTTCAAACTTTTCAAAGAAGAAGTCGGCATCCGCTTCGCCGCGAATTACTTTGGTAAGTTCTTTAGCTTCTGCGAGGTCCCGAACAACAACAACGGGTGCCTCCGCTTGTGCATGAGAAAATGTGGCGCGTGTCTCCTCGTGGTATCGCTTACCATGCACAACAACAGTATAATCTTGCTTGCCAATTTCTTGGCTCCGCTTCCATACCTTTTCAACAAATGGACAGGTTGTATTGTAAGACGAAAGGGTAACACCGCGCGCGTTAAGTTCCTTTTCAACTTCCAGAGTTGTGCCAAAAGCGGGAACAATGACAACATCCTCTGGCACCAAGACATCAAAAGGTAACAACGGATTTCCCTCAGTATCAGAGAGAAACTGCACACCGTTATATCTTAGATTTTCGTTGACGCGTGGGTTATGAATAATTTCAGATAGCAGGAAAATTCGCTTGTTCGGGTTCTCTTCAAGGGCACGATATGCTATTTCAACAGCATTTTCAACGCCATAACAGAATCCGAAGTGGCGCGCGATTTTAAAGCGAACGGGACCGAAATCTAAAACAGAGGGTGATAGGTCCCGCTTCCGTGTGTCCATACTCCGCCGCGATGCCTTGACAGTTGAGATAATTGGACTCTCATAAAAGCGTGGTATATTAAAAGTACGGGGCATCTCTGATTTGTTCCCAAACGTTTCTATGCACTGAGAACTTTTCTACCCTTAGCCCTTCGGCGCGCGAGGATCTTCCTGCCATCTCGGGTAGACATCCGTTTCCGAAATCCGAGTTTATTTTTCCTTTTCCGCCTATGCGGTTGATAGGTACGTTTCATAATGT
>VXOP01000320.1 GCA_009839975.1 Candidatus Poribacteria bacterium | reverse complement strand
CTACTATCCTTGTGCTATACTATTAACAATTAACAAGATATCAATCCCATTTTATATGAAGATTAAGTTATTAATTGGGGAATATGTGGATGGGGCAACCGTTAATTTTCGGACTGGGAAACCCAACACCCTACGATCGTTTTTATGGGTTGGATTACCCATTATTTTTTTAATCTTTATCTAAAATAAAATTACCAGCAAATGGAATAGCAAGGAGCATCTCGTAATGAAAAAACATCTCTCAATTGTATTCTTAATCTTTATTTTTCTCACGACACTTTTCCTGCACGACGCATTTTCTCAAACTTCTACACAATTCAACCTGCCCGATAACGCACTGACACGAATCGGAAAAGGCAGACTCAGCGAAGTAAAATATTCAACCGATGGATCAATGATGGCAGTCGTAAGCTCCATCGGTGTATGGCTCTATAACACACAAACTTATGAAGAAATGGCTTTGTTAACTGAAGATACACAGAATGTTTTTGGTGCTGCGTTTAGTCCCAATGGACAAACACTCGCAAGTGCTAATGGAGATGGGGCTATACATCTTTGGAATACTTCAACAGGAGAATTGCAGGATACACTTATTGGACATACAGATACTGCTACAACCGTTGCCTTTAGCGGAAATGGACAAATGTTGGCAAGTGGAAGTGCGGATGGTTCAATCAGACTATGGGATATGCTTACAAATGACTATTTGCGAACACTTGATGGACATTTTGATGCCGTAACAAGTGTCGCGTTTAGCGCAACAGGTGCAACACTTGCAAGCTGCAGCTTAGATACATCAGTACAACTGTGGGATACCGATACTGGAGAACAATTGCATGTCCTGACAGAACATGAAGATGCTGTCTATAGTGTCGCTTTCAGTCCGAATGAAGGAACACTCGCAAGCGCAAGCAGAGATGGCACAATTCGGCTCTGGTTCACCGCGTTCGGCATCCTAAAACAGACGCTTCCAGACCATGAAGGCACTGTGTTAAGCGTTACATATAGTCCAAATGGAAATACAATTGCCAGCGGAAGTGCCGATGGCACCATACTATTGTGGGATGCTGTTTCAGGACGGCCTCAGCAAGTACTAACGGGACATACAAACGTTGTACGAAGTGTCGCATTCAACGCAAGCGGGGGAACTATTGCAAGTGCAGGTGCCGACGGAACTGTCCGACTCTGGGATGCCGTGTTCGGCGGACAAAGACAAACTATTACCGGCTACAATGACTATATGTTAGGAATCGCCTATCATACGACTGACAGCAACGTCGTAGCAACAGGTGGTTCAGACACCAATATCAACCTTTGGAATACATCAACAGGGGAACTACAGCGGACATTGATAGGACATACCGATTGGGTCTGGAGCATCGCATTCAGTCCAGACGGAACAAAGATAGCAAGCGGCAGTGACGATGGAACTGTCCGACTCTGGGATGCATCTACCGGTGACCCCATCAGAACATACACAGGACATACCGATTGGGTGTGGAATATCGCATTCAGTCCTGATGGAACAAAAATAGCAAGTGGAAGCCAAGATGGAACAATACGCCTATGGGATACCGTCTATCATGAAGAACTACACACATTGCGGGGACATACCAGTGCCGTGCTCAGCGTGGCATTTAGTTCAGATGGAAAAACAGTCGCAAGTGGGAGTGCAGACGATACCATACAACTATGGGATACAGAAAGTGGAGATCCTATAAAAACACTTGTCGGACATGAAGATTATGTCAGGAGTGTCGCATTCAGTCCAAACGGGGATATACTCGCAAGCGGAAGCGACGACGGAACAATACGCCTATGGGATACCTTTTTCGGTGTCGAACTTGACATACTCACAGGTCATACAAATTGGATCTGGAGCATCGCATTTAGTCATGATGGGGATACACTCGCAAGTGGTAGCAGTGATAATACTGTTCGGTTATGGGATACGATTTCTGGACAACATCTACAGACACTCACTGGACATACAAGTACTGTTCTCAGCGTTGCATTCAGTCCAACTGGCAACACAATCGCAAGTAGTAGTGCAGATGGTACTGCTCTAATATGGAACTATACACCTTCATCCACCACGTATGCAACTGTCAACTTTTCACCATCAGTTACTGAATCTCCTGCAATTGGTTGGTATCTTACACTTTCACTTAACATTACAGATGCTGTCAATATCGCTGGATACCAAGCAACGATAAGATATGATCCTACCGCGCTCCGTTATTTTGAAAGTTCAAATTCAATCTTTTTACCATCAGGGGCGTTCGTCGTCCCACCCGTTCGTGGAGACAATACCATTACCGTTGCTGCGACCTCCCTAAATGAGGAAAGTTCAGGTTCCGGCACCCTTGCGAACCTAACCTTCCAGGTTGTTGCACCTAAAGCATCACTACTCACTATATCCAACGTGCGACTAACCGACAAGTCCGGTCAAGTCTATTATGCACGTGTTGAAAGTGGACAGATCACCGCACCATCACTCCAATATGGCGACATAAACGGAGATGGCAGCGTTAACATTCAAGATCTAACCTTAGTCGCTTCAAACTTCACACAAGAGGGGGATAATCTTGCCGATGTCAACGGTGATGGTATTGTTGACATCATAGACCTGACTTTGGTTGCAGCAGCAATGGCAAACTCTGCAGCTGCGCCAACATACTGGATTCCAAACCTTGAGACAACGCTAACTAAATCACAGGTTGAAAAATGGTTAACTGAAGCACAACGATTAACGTTAACTGATCCTGTATTCCAACGCGGGATATTAGTGCTGCAGCAGCTACTTGCATCATTTACACCGAAAAAGACTACGCTCCTACCGAATTATCCGAATCCATTCAATCCTGAAACGTGGATACCCTATCAATTGGCAGAAGCAGCCGATGTAACACTTCGTATCTACACAGCAGATGGACAGTTGATCCGAACGTTAACGTTGGGACATCAGACAGCAGGAATCTACCAAAACCGCGACCGTGCTGCTCATTGGGATGGAAAAAATCAACGCGGTGAAACTGTGGCAAGTGGTATCTATTACTACACCTTGAAAGCAGACAAATTCACTGCAACGCGAAAAATGCTCATTCTCAAATAGGTGCGATTTCCTTATCAAAGGGTAAAGACCGATTCGCCCCAGGCCGGTAGGTACGATTTCCTAATCGCACCGGGTTTGGGGTGATGAAGAAACAGAGTCAAAATGTCCAGAATATGAACACACACATGTCACATTCTGTCCAATAAATCCCTTTTAGCAACAGCAAAATCGTCTGTCCCGCATTGTATTTCCCATTTTCTTGCCAACGCAAAGATTGGCATCAATTTTGCTCATAAATTGACTAAGTCGCATTGAATTGGAGTATATGATGCCTGATCATTTCCTGAATCCAAACCGTAAAAAAGAAGATAAGCGATATAATAATTATCCACTTATTATCATGTTATTATCATTTCTTTTTCTTATAAGTCCCTTTATGTCAAAGGCTCTGGCACAAGACTATACGAGATGGAATTTACCCGAACATGCCACATTACGACTCGGTAAGGGAAGTGTTGAGGATGTAACTTTTTCTTCTGATGGGAAACGGCTGTATGTAGATAGTAGCATCGGAATCTGGACCTATGATGCACAAATAGGGGCAGAATTGAACTTGATCACAAAGAAACCCAATGAAAAAGTTGAGGTAAGTCCATACAACAATATCTATGTATCTTTTGGCTTAGATAACACATTGAAAGTACGCGATCTTACGGATAGTCGTGTTGTTATGTCCTTAGAAATGGATACAGAGGATATGCGTTTCGTAGTGTTCAGTCCAGATGAACACACACTTGCATCTGTTCATCAAGAAGAAATCCATCTTTTCGACTTCACCACAGGAGAACAGAAAGGAACTCTCACGGGACATACAGGCTGGATTAGGGATGCCGCTTTCAGTCCAGATGGTTCAACCCTTGTGAGTGCTGACTCTGACAAAACCGTACGGTTGTGGAATGTTGAAACTGCCACCTATAGCACCATATTAAGCCAGTATCGTGCGGAGATTTCTTCACTTGTGTTCAGTCCAGATGGGAAAACACTAATAAATGGAGATTGGAATTATTCAATCCGTCTTTGGGATATTGCTACTGAAACTGAAAAAATAGTGGTGGATACGGATAAAATCGCTAACATCAACATAAGTCCGGATGGGAAAACTATCGCAAGCAGAAGATATGATGTTTTGAGTCTATGGAATGCGGAAACCGGGGAACATATAACCGAACTCAGCGGACAAAAGGTCGGTATTAATGGGATTGATTTTAGTCCAGATGGTAGCACGCTTGCAAGCGGTGGTGGAGATACCCTATATCTATGGGATGCCACAACCGGCGCAAGAAAATTGTCTATTACTGGACATACAAACGGACTATCAGGAATAGCAGTGAGTCCAGATTTCAAAACAATCGCTACTGCAAGCGGAAAGAAAATACACCTATGGGATCCTAACACAGGTGAACATAAAACGATGATCTTTGGAGGACATTGGACAAATCAAAGAAGTTTGACGTTCAGTCGAGATGGAAACACACTTGCCAGTCAAGACAGCAGGGATATTCACCTGTGGGACATCACCCGTAGAACACACCTGACCGCACTATATGAATATAGTAGAGATACACGGGATAATGAATCGGGTTCGTCTTCAATTGCATTCAGTCCGGATGGTCAACTTCTTGCAGGTGGCGGCAGATACAGCACATTGGTCAAATTATGGTACAGGGGACGCACGTTAAAAGCAGAACTTGCTGGACATACAAGGGGCATAACATCAGTCGCATTTAGTCACGATAGCCGCTTCCTTGTAAGTGGAAGTAACGACCATACAGTACGGTTGTGGGATGTGGGATCCGAAGCAGAAATTGCTACGTTCAGAGGGCATTCAGATGTGGTGTTTAGTGTTGCATTCAACCCCGAGGCAAGTTTAGTCGCCAGCGGTGGTAAGGACAGAAAAATTGTGCTATGGGATGTCGCGACTGGAGAATCACAAACTATTAATACTGAACATACAGGAGGGATTAAGAGTCTGGTTTTCAGTCGTGATGGCAACATGATAATTAGTGGCGGCACCAGGCAGGGTGTCCTTTGGAATGACCCTACTGTACGAATATGGGATGTCAAGACAGGTGAACAAAAAAACATCCTTTCCGGACATACCTATGGGGGTATAAATGTTGCTTTCAGCCCAGATGGTAGAACACTACTGACAGGGAGTGAGGATGGCACAGTGCTAATATGGGATTATAATACAATTACGGGGACAAATAATGTGCAATCACAACAACTCACTGAAAATGTCAACCGAGGTGGAAATGTAGAACTACAAGCACTTCTTCTACCTAACTATCCGAACCCATTCAACCCAGAAACGTGGATACCGTATCAATTAGCTAAACCCGCTCATGTCACTCTTTACATCTACGGCGTTGATGGCAAACTGGTCCGGACACTAAAATTGGGGAACAAACAAGCAGGATTATACCACAGTAAAAATCGAGCGGCGTATTGGAATGGAAAAAATGCATTCGGAGAACCTGTTGCAAGCGGTATCTATTATTAATGTCACTAATACACATCTC
>VXOP01000162.1 GCA_009839975.1 Candidatus Poribacteria bacterium | reverse complement strand
GTCGTGAATACGATGCCCTTGTCTTTGAGACCCTAAATATAGATGGTATGAAAAGACTTTGGGGACGCAAAGTATCCGACTTGTCTTTTGCCCAGTTCTTGCTAATAATGGAACAGAAATGTGCTAAACATGGCAAGGCGTTCAAACAAGTAGGCAAGTGGACTGCCACAACCAAACCTTGTAGTGACTGCGGATATAAGAACAAGGACTTGACTCTCTTAGATAGACAGTGGATATGTCCGAAATGCAACACAACGCATGACAGAGACATAAACGCTGCTATCAACATTGAACAGGCAGGCTTAGCTGCCTAAAGTGGAGCAGATGTAAGACGTAGCTCAGATCGGCTGTCCGCAAGGAAGCACAAGCCCCTACCTTTAGGTAGTGGGTACTATGACTCAGGTGCGTCTGTTTAGATAATATGATAACATAAAGAACATTAAAAGAACTTTGACTGAAGGATGCAGGATGATGAGACAGGTAAAAATTGGGGTCATTGGGTGTGGTGCTGTTGCTCAGGTACAACATTTACCGAACCTAAATCAACTTCACAGAGAATTTGAAGTGTCCATCGTATGTGATATATCGGAAGGTGCAGCGGCTGCTGCTGCGAGAAGATTTCATGTGCCAAAATATGTAACAGACTATACCGAGCTACTGGATAGTGATGCTGAAGCGGTGTTGTTGTGTCATAGGGATCCGAAAACTGAGGTGGCACTCGCAGCGTTTGATGCGGGAAAGCATGTGTTTATTGAAAAACCTGTCTGCTTTTCACTCCAAGAGCTTGAAAAGATGATTGCTGCACAGCAAAAAGTCAATAAGGTAGCACAAGCAGGATATATGAAGGTATACGATCCTGCATTCCAAATTGCAAAAGCCGAGGTTGATTCGATGGATAGTTATCGGTTTGTGCAGATTAACCATCTACATCCGAATAACCAACTACATCTAAGTCAGTTTAATGTTGAACGATTTGATGATGTTTCGCAGGAGAATCTTATCCCTGCACAATCTGCACGAGAAGCTGCCCGTATTGATGCCATTGGCGAAGTTTCTACTGAAGCACAGCGTGCATTCTTTCTACTCTCTGGTAGTATGATTCACGACATATACAGTCTGCGAATGATGTTAGGTCCTCCCAGTCAAGTAATTAGTGCTGAAGTGTGGTCTGAAGGACAAGGGGTGAGTATTGTTTTTGGATTCCCAAACGGTGCTCGCTGCATTGCAACTTGGGTCGATCTTCCTGACTTGTGGGACTTTAAGGAGACTCTGGAAATCTATGGTGACGACAAAAGAGTGCTGGTTTCATATCCAACCGGTTTTTCAAGAGGTATTCTATCTGAGGTGGTAATCCAAGGAATCGATAAGAATGGAACGACCTACAGTAAGACACCAAAGATTGAATGGGTGAGTGCATTTGTGCAGGAATTACGGCATTTTCATGAATGTATTACAACTGACAAAACGTGCTACACGCCGCTTGAATCAGCGCGCCTGGATATTCAACTGATTATTAATATCGTCAAATGCTACGTGGATAGAGCACCTGTTAAGTGTGAGTACGGATAAAATGAAACCAATATATGCCATTTCGGTAGGTGTGATATGGAAATCGCACCTACCGAAATGGGAACATCACTAAAGTGACGTTTATGGGGTAACAGATATATCCCAGCAGGCAGTTAGGTGCGATAAGGATATCGCACCTACCGAAATGGGAAGGCGTTATTCCGTTGTGTCTTCAGCGTCTGCATCCAATTCAACATCAGCTGGAAGCACTTCTACCTCTACACCTGTATCACCCGTAACGATAAACCGTTGCACGATGAGTGCGGTCCCCGTAATAGGCGTATCAGATGGTATTTCTTCCATCATCGGTTCCTCTATGATCATTTCAGCTTCTTCCACAACAGTTTCACCATCATCAGGTAACTCACCATCCTCTGAGGGAAGTTCCCCGTCTCCAGGAGGCAACTCTCCATTATCAGGTGGTAGTTCTCCGTCCTCCGGTAATGGTATATTTTCAAGCAAAGTTTCGAAAAACTGTGTAAAGAATGCTTCAAAAAGTGCTTCTATTGAAGGTTCTTCTGGCATCGGTTCTTCTGCTAAAGTTGCGAGTGTTACAAGAACTAATCCTCTGTCAAACTGTGCATCTTTGAGTTGTTTGATAAAACCGTTTAAGGATGCAGGTGAAGGTGGGAATCGTGAACTGAATGGATTAAAACCGTATTCGGTTACTGCAGCCATTGATATTATTGCTGGACCAGGCACAAAATTCTCTGGAATAGGAAGTTTCACTTCTCTATACATCGAACGCGATCTTCCAGCAGCAGTCCAGTGTGGCAGCATTTCAAGCACAAATGTTGCAACTTCACCCTGTTTGACTTCACCAATAACATGAATGTCTGTAATCTCAGCGTGTAGAATATAGGGAATATCTATCATTGAGATATTGACTTCGTCTATAGTTGCTCTACCCGCTCCATTAATGAGATTATTTGTAAATGGTTCAATGATTCCGCTTATTCTTGCTAATACAGATTCAAACGGGTCTGGTGTAATTGTTCGGAAGGATTCTGTATAGACGTTATCCGTTTCTTTGAAACTAATGACAACATTTCCTTCTATTGTTCCTGGACTGACTTCCATCCGTATTGCATCTAATGTAGCTGCAGCAACGATTGGGATAAATGATTCTTGTCCATAGGCAACCTTATGTCGTTTCCTAATAGGTTCTGGACTGTTCACAGGTTGATATATCACATTGACAGGTATCATAGATGGTGCTGGTCCAAGTTCTCCAACAATTCCAGGTCTCAAGTCTTTCGTTATAGTCCCTATAGGGTTACCGTAGACTGTTGATGATTTATATGAAATACGTGTGTTTGCTACTATTCCATCTACTACGGCTCTATACACAGGTAATGATACTTGTCCATCAAGGAACATGTCATGTCCAAATGCGACGAATTTGTCGCCATAGACTTGGGTTACCGTTCCGGTTCCTATGGAATTAACGACATCTCCCGTTACAGTTGCCACTCCGATCATGTCTCCAGCTGAAAGATTAGGGGATGCGTTTGCTGGCGTAGCTGCAGGAGCACCTCCAATTCTGGAATAGAATTCAACAGAATCGAATCGTGTTCCACTGAGGTGTGAAGACAGTTGTTCAAGTCTACTATTGTCAATTCCAGTAATAGTCATAGGGGTTTTGACCTGTACGTAAGTTGGGTTTACAACGGCACTTGGTGCAGCGGCAGGATTTAGGAATTCACCAAATGTGGTATGCTCAAGCGTAGCCTCCATTGCATCGATTGGGGTCACCCAAAAACGGTGTGGTGCTGCTGCCCATGCCTCACCATAAGCCAGTGCACCGAAGACTTTACCTGGTGGACCTACAGGACTCCCTGACATCCCTTGTGCGAGCCCTCCCATTGCTTGAACTGCTTCATCTGTTAGCACACACTCATACAGTGGGAATCCGAATCCTGAAGATTTCACTCTGCGGAATTCCGCTTCAACGATAACTTTACTGGTTCCCTCAATAACAGTGATGAGTTGAACCGGCGTTTTTGTCGCGAGTTTGCGAACTTCATCCTCATACATGCTATCAAGATTAACTTCCTCTACTAAAGGTGCGGCATTAATGTCATCTGTCACACCACTTAGCGTGGGATTGTTGATTTTTTCCTGTTCTGATGAACAATTGAGTTGTAATAGAATCACGAGAGCGATTCCAAAAAAAACAAAAATACGTTTCACAAATATTCTCCTAATTTTGGATTGATTTCTCTGTTGTTAGATGGTTATTGGATTGATTTCTGTGTCGTTAGATGAATTTTAGATTACCATGCAACCCAACCACCATCGACTGCGATTGTCTGACCTGTTATCCAATTTGCTGCATCAGATGCTAAGAAGAGAACAGCTCCGACGACTTCATCTACTTCACCGACACGCCCCATTGGAATGCGGCTAACGACATCTTCATAAAACTCCTTTCTTTGTAATAGTACATTTGCAAGTGGTGTACGTGTGAATGCAGGGGCAACGGCATTTACAGTAACGTTGTGGGGAGCCCATTCTACTGCCAGACCTTTGGTTAACAGCACAACGCCTCCCTTGCTACCTGAGTATGCTGTCCTGAGCGGACCGCCGACTAATCCCATGGTTGAGGAAATATTAATTATCTTGCCACTTTCCCGTTCAATCATCGGTTTAACGAGAGTTTGTGTGAGAAAAAATAGTCCTTTGAGATTTAGATCGTAGATTGCATCCCAATCTTCTTCAGTGAGTTCTAATGCGGGTTTTGGGCGATTTGTGCCTGCATTGTTGACGAGTACATCTACTCTTCCCCACACATCAATAGCAGACTTTGCTCCTTCAGCGACTGAATGCATATCACTCACATCAAATACTATCGGTTCTGCTTCACCTCCGGCTGCCCGTATCTCATCAGCAACTTCATCTAAGTCTGAACGTGTACGACTGTTGAGGATAACTTTCGCTCCCATCTGTGAAGCAGCTATTGCAATACCTTTGCCAATGCCTTTACCAGATCCAGTGATTAGCATGACTTTGTCATTTAACTCAAATCCTGGAAATGCCATATTGTCCTCCAAATATTTATAAGGTTGAATTATTATTGATCGCTAACTTCAGTGTATTTTCTAACAACATAGCACGGGTTAGCGGTCCGACTCCTCCTGGTACTGGTGTAATATATCCAGCAATTGCTTTCACTTCATCAAATTTCACATCACCTACAAGTTTCCCGTTAACGTTATTGATTCCAACATCTATTACTGTAGCATTCTTCTTTACCATTTCCGCTGTAATGAATTCAGGCTTGCCGACTGCTGCTACGAGTATATCTGCTTTTTTTGTTACTGCCGCAAGGTTTTTAGTTTTTGAATGACAGTAGGTAACAGTCGCATTGCGGTTTAGCAGCATTATACCTATCGGTTTTCCAACGAGATGACTTCTTCCGACACAGACAACGTGCTTTCCTTGAATTGGCACATCTGTTGCTTCAATTAGTTTAATAATACCAGCTGGTGTGCATGGTGTGACTGCTTCACGATTGATAAATATATTTCCCAAGTTGAGGGGGGTTAGACCGTCAACATCCTTATGGGGTGTGATTGAATCAACAACTTCTTGCGAATTGATGTGTTCGGGTAATGGCATCTGTACTAAGATGGCGTGTATGTCTTGGCGAGTGTTTAGTTCTTCAATTTTATGGATGAGTGTCTGCTGGGAAGTATCTTCGGGAAGATGATGTAATTCAAAATGGATATGTACTTTTGCACAGTCTCTCTGCTTGTATTTGATATATAGTGAGGATGCGGGGTCATTACCTACTTGAATAACAGCGAGTCCTGGTGTGAAAGTGAGTTTTTTAAGTTGCTTTCGAATTTGACTTCGTATTTTCTGTGCGAGTCGGGTACCATTTAGGACTTCAGCTGTCAAATGTCTATTCCCCCAAGTTTCATTATGCTTGACAATATCATAATATTGATCAATATGAGCAACGATAAAATGTGATTTAACTGTAGCCTTTAGTGAATGTTATACATTTTCTATTAGATTTTCCCTCATTACCGTCGGTTAGAAATGAAACGGAGAACGGCACAATCTGGC
>VXOP01000261.1 GCA_009839975.1 Candidatus Poribacteria bacterium | reverse complement strand
ATCAAATATTGATATCTGTGTCTATTGTAAAAAATTTACCTAAAACTTTCATATTCTGCGGTGTTCCATAATCACTTTGAAACACACGCATTTGCCAAAATACTACTTACATTATACGTCAATAACTTAAATTAAGCAAATTAATTTTCATCTATTTGTGTTAAATTGCCATTTTACGACATAATAGACGGTGTGCCATACATGGTTATGTGAATATAATAACGCATAAAATTAAATTAAGCAACAACTTTTTTCGTAATTTGTCTTAATATGAAACATTTATGTATTATACACTATAATTATTGGGATGTCAAGAAAAAAATCAAAACTGGGTGCGATTAGGAAATCGCAGCTACCGGCCTGGGATCTTTCGGTTAGCTGCGTTTTTGTAAACGTTCCAATTGTTCTCGGAGTTGTGCGGCTTCGGTTTCAGCCGCCTCGGCGCGTGCTTCAGCATTCTCGGCGCGTGCTGCTTCCTGTTCAGCACGGGCTTCGGCTGATTCGGTTGGGGTCTGCAGCCATGCCTCCGCAACAGGATCATAGAGTCCTAACCCTTCATCCTCCACATAGAAATCTAAACTGAGAACAGCAGAATGTATACCACCATCTTCATCTTCCGAAATCGGTACATACACACCATCAACTAACGTATAACCCATCAGTGGCGATGGCAGGTATAGACCTTCCGCATCATATAAAAGATAATCTTGGATACCTAAGGAGGCATAGAGTTTCATTTTTTTGTCTAAATCATCATCATAAGTGGTTTTGCTACTGAACTCCATCACAAAATCGGGAAGTTTACCTTCAATCCAGACAAGATACGTATTTCGCCTTTTTTTATCTAATCCGAAAGAGACCAATACGTCTGGTGCAACCACTTGATGCGGATCACCCTCCACGTAATACATGAGTATATCACCGGAGACATAAACATCCGTTTGTTGTTTGTAACGTGCCTTAAGTGTCTCTATTGTGCCGATGAGGATATCTCTGTGAAGGTCGCTTGCGGCCATGGGTTTACCATCCGTATCAGGGTAAAATATCGGTGTGTCTGTTGGAACAGAAGATATTTTCCGTTCATGTGTATAGGTTGTCATCGGTGTTTCTCCTTAGTGATATTTGTTATCACTTACCAAGTTGTTGCCGTAGTCTTTCTATCTCATCAGCCTGTTCTCGGATCTTTTCTGCTTGTTCATCTGTGAGGTTTTTTGCATCTTTCAATTGCTCTGCTTGTTCTTCAACTTGTGCCTCAGCAATTTTGCGTTGTTGTTCTTCTTCTATGGATGTGGTTATGGGCGTTCCATCTGGAAAATATGGACGTAGCAAGCGGACATTCAAATCCATATCTACATTCCATCTGAACAGTAGGTTTAGTTTCTCACTAAACAACGTTCCGGGTGTGTCAGATGTCATCTCAACGATTTCGCCGGAAGTGTCCCGATACCATCCACGAAACTCAGCAGGTTCTTCCGGATTAGGTTGATGTATAAAATACTCTTTTGCTTCCATCTCCTTTAAATATAACTGAACCTTTCTATCTCTATCGTCATTTTTTGTGCTATCCGATAGAAACTCAAATATAGTATCGGGCACAGTCCCTTCTGCCCACGTATAGAAACTACGTCTCGGTGGTCTTTTCTCTGCACCTAATGCAACATATACATCAGGAGCAACGCATTTTTTCATGTCCCCTTCACTATAATAGATAAAACTATCAACACCGATAAGGATGTGCGGTTCTAAGCGATAAAGCCGAAAAAGTTGTTCAAAGAAAAAGGTTATCTGTATACCGTGATATAGTGTTGCTGCCATAGGTTCATCATCCTCAAAAGGGTAGCCTTCAATATAAATGGTTGGGTGTCCAGTCGCTTTGGGGAAGATGGGCATGTATTTAGCACGTTTGATTTCAAAGTCGTTGGTGTAGTCCATTCTTATCTCCCTCACTAATACTTTCGTTTAGGATATCCTTTCCTATTGTATCGTATTCTTGTGCCATACCAATTATTATATAATAGTGTGTTAGGAACTTTCAAGGATAAAATCTGAGTATCTAACTTTATTGCGGGTTGGCGTGTTTTGTTGCACAATCAGGATGCATGTGCTACGAAGATGCACAATCTAACAGAATGTGCTACAGATAGGTGGTTACCTTCAGTCCACTACCGGTAAGGATGGATACGGTTGTATCTCCGCTTTTGATGATGCCTTCCTGTTGAAATTTTTGATAGGCTTTCATGACAACTGCTGAGGTCGGTTCAACGTAGATGCCTTTTTCTGCAAGTGTTTTTTGTCCTGCTTTGATGTCGGTGTCGTTGACTGTAGTAAATGCGCCGTTTGTACTGCGGATTGTGTCTAATATCTGATTCGCGCGGATTGGGAGCTCTGCAGTAATGCCTTCGGCGAGGGTGGGTGCTGTCTGGGGTATTCTTGTGATGGTGGAGGTTTTATTACGATAGGCGTTATATATCGGACAACAGGTATCAGGTTGCACACCGAGTAGCCGGGGGAGATGTTCAATGATCCCTGCATCGTAAAGTTCTTTGAATCCAAGATATAAACCGAGATAGATACTGCCAAATCCTACTGGACAGATAACATGTGTTGGGGACGTTTCATGGAGCTGCTCAATGATTTCATAAGCGATCGTTTTTGTGCCTTCTAAGAATACAGGATGCCAGTTATGTGAGGCGTAACAGGTGTTTTGTGCTGCTTTTTTTACCGCCTCTGTTGTTGCCATACGGTTGCCTGGGATCAGTTTTAATTCTGCACCGTAAGCGGAAATCTGGTTTAGTTTGCTTTTTGATGTGGTTTCTGGACAGTAGATGGTGCATCGCATACCTGCTCTTGCGGCATAAGCTGCGATAGCTGCACCTGCATTGCCGGATGAGTCTTCTACGATTTCGGTGACACCGAGTGATTTGAGATACGTGATGAGGACAGATGCACCACGGTCTTTGTATGAACCTGTTGGACAGAGATAATCTAATTTGACGTAGTGTGATGCGTCATCTGGGAGTAGCGGGATGATGGGTGTTATGCCTTCATGGAGCGTGACAGGAGGTGTGGCTGTAGTAATTGGGAAGGCTGATCGGTATCGCCACAGTGACATAGTGGGTGACTGGGTAATGGAATCCACTGAATACCGTGCTGATGGATGTTTTTGGATTGATAATGGGTAACCGCAGTCGCATTGGTAGCGTAGAGGTGATTCTTTGTATGAGGTGTTGCATCTGGTGCAGAGGAATTGCATGGTTCAGAAATTTAGTTCAATATACCACGTAAAATTGTCGTTAATGGAGCCTCGGTTATTTCAATAAGATACACTCTGTTCCCATCGTCATCAATTACATGCAGCTCTATTAGACTGTCCAAATATTTTGGATAATCTAATTCCACTTTTGCTTTTTTTTCACCCTGCAACGTCAAGACATCCTGCAAAAAGACTATGTATCCTTTGTCTAAAGTTCTCCATTCTTTTTGGTTTTCCGTAGGGTCTATCTCTTCTTGAAAACCGGGCGGTGGATTATTACTATAAGATCTTGCTAACAAACGGACTTGAGATATGCCATCAGCGTCCTCTATTTCGAATCGGAGTTTATCTCTAAAACGTGAGGGTTTTTTAATAATCGTTTTTTTGTCAAAAAATACCTGTTCTGAATTAAAGAATCTGCTACTGTCTAACCATAATGCACTATCCTTTGACAGATGTTTCGACTCCCTACTATCCGACATCAGATAAGAAGGGTCTCTATAATCTCGGTGTAATCCGAATTGTTTTCCAAACTTCTGTGCCAGGGTATGTGTTGCGAATCGGTTGATAGGTGTCTTAACGATAACATGTCCTCCTTTCTCTCTAAACATAATACCTCTTAGAGATAGCGACAATTCACGCATCCGTTTACTTGACTTCTGCATTCCTTTTATTAACTTTTCCACATCGGCAGCCGTAATCTCCTTTTCATCTGATTTCTTCTCATCTATTTCTTTATCATCTGTTTCTTTGTTTTTTGATTTCTTTTCTATACTTTTTTCTAATATGACGAAATAGAGGTTGTTGGATAATTCAAAACGTTGTTCAATCTCTTCAAGTATTTGTGAGGAATCCTCATTATAGTATCTATATGATGTTTTGCCTTCAAATAGGAATACTTTTGCAGTACCATTTGTATTTTTTTTAAAGTTGAAAGTTTTTCTTGCGAGTCCGTGTCGATCCATCTCATCTGCAAAAAATGTTTGGACATCCTTAAGCACCTTATCAATACGTTCTGGCATATCTGCCTGGGGTTGAACGTCAGTAGGCAGGAAGTATATCGGGACTACAACGTCCTGTATGGATTTACGTTTTATAGGTAAATAGTCTGTTATATTCCAGACACGAATCACATCATCATTACCACCAGCGACGATAAAGTTTCCATCCGCAGAGACATCAACACACTTTACCCAACCTGTATTTCCATCTATTGATGCGATAAGCTTACCATTTTCCACTGACCAAATCTCAATCTCATTGATGCCACCACTGATAATAGTTTTTCCATCTGGCGTAAATGCCAGATCGTAGACATTTTTAGTAGGAATAGTGTTATAGTTTTGCCAATCAGGTGGATAACACAATCTTATATTTTTATCATTATCTGCAATAGCAAGGATGGGATTCTGCGGATCAGGAGAAAACTGCAATGCCTCAATCCGTCCATACTTTTTGTCTACGATATTAATTATTGAATTCTTTTTGATGATTTGATTCCCATCTATTTGCCAGATATTAACGGTGTCACTAATTGCTTCTTTTGTTGCTATAAGTTTACCATCTGCAGAAAATGTATGTTCTTTTCCAGAGTTTTTTCCTTCCAACGTGACAGTTTCTACAGGTTGTGTTGGATCGCTAACATCCCAAAGTTCTATACCAAGAGTGTTTACCGTTAAAAGTTTCCTATCTGGTGAAAACACAGCATTATCCTTTGTTGTCGGTAGAGAACCAATAAATACCTCTTTTGCAATATCCCATAGTTTTACACTGGTATTATAATCCCGCGAATCGGAGATAGCGAGCATCTTTCCATCCGGTGAAAATGAGGCTGAATCGCTTTTGAACTCAGCTATAGGTGTATCTGGGTCGTTGATATCCCATAGTCTAACTCTATCTTCAAAGTTTTTATCGTAGGTTCTGCTTACTATTAAATTGGGGTTTGTCGGTGAAAATTCAACAGATTTTAGGCTACCGTCTTGGACAAATTCAGCGATGATTTCAGATTTTTCAGGTATTTCTGTTACAGCAGCGAATTTGTGTCGGATTTCATCTGGTATCTCTTCAGTTCTTGGGATTTGTGGTGGAGGACTATCTGTTCTTGATAAAAACTCGTCTTCCCACTCATCACTGTCTTCCTTATGCTGATTATACCCAATAATAAAAAATATAAATCCGAATAGGATTACACACCCGACCAATAACAGTGAGATGAATACTTTGAAGCTCATATTGTTGACCTCTGTGAGATAACGTTGAGAATTATTATATGCAGACTGGACGACACTCGATAATCGCACAGATTACATTGACTTTATAGATTATACACGACTTACTATACCGAAGTCAAATTAGAGATTTACAGTGACGAATTAGTTATCTATCTGTAAAATGTCAAGCCCCAGAGGGGCG
>VXOP01000222.1 GCA_009839975.1 Candidatus Poribacteria bacterium | reverse complement strand
TTTAATGAACCGCCCACCACCGTTATATACACGCTTAATTTGGTCGGAAGCGACTTTTTTTTATAAGATACTGGGCGTGTGCCGTTATTCTTAGTAAACGGCACACGCCGTGTGCCTACTACCATGTTGTGAGATCACAAACGTGTAGCAGTCTCCAACTATTTTAAGGACTTAAGTTTTCCCCAAACCACACTCACTTTTCCAGATGGGTCTACGGACTGTGATGCTGGTGGAAAGCGATTGGCAATAAGTTCTGCATAAGAAGTTGCAATTTGCTCAAATGCTGGTATTGCAGTGCCACAGCAGGAGGTATGGAAATTGATGAACCATCCTTCCATATCATCTGTTCTGTAGGCGACTGGATCGGCATTTGCGCCATCATCTGCATAACTTTCGAATTCAAAGTTGTTCTGTTCTAATACGGATATACCGACCGGACGATTCGATATCCAGTTCTTTAGAGATGGTATATACTTCTCACCAAGATCAGTCGGTTTGACGGATGCTGTATTTGCATTTGTTACTGTAACTCCGAATATTTTTTGCTGACCTGCTCCTTCAGCTGCAACGCGAGCATTAATTCCATAATTCCAGTAATAGTAGAACGGATAATCTCCGATAAACCCTCCGATTCCTCCTTCTCTCAACCATGAATATACCGGATCGTCTTCACCTTTATTTTCAAAGATCGTGTCGGGTGTATTGCCTTGTGTGAGGACATAGATGCCTTTTGGATTGGCATTCATATAGTTAATCAATCCTTCACCATCAACAATTTCACCATTGATCTTTTTGTCTGCCAGTTTTTCTACAAGAAGGTCTGCTAAATCTATTCCCTTGAGACCTCCTGTTCCTAATACATTTCCGTTTTCAAGAGCTGCGTCGTACACGACTGCGACATCTTGTCCATAACTGTAACCTGCAAACGTAAGAGCTATAATTGATACAAAACAGAATAATTTTTTCACTATTTTCCCTCCTAATCAGTTATCAAATTGTTTTGACGCTACATGATGTTCGTTAGATGATACAGCATAACATAATTGAACAGAAACATCAAGAGTTTATTTGACAACTATTGAGAAACATCAGATAAGTATGTTACACTTCAATTAAAATCTTGACAAAACTATCATAATATGGTAGCATATACATGTATGATTGAGTCAAATAAACTGTTTCAGATTCGGAGAAATAGATGAACCAAAAATACAAATCAGTTTACTTTCCAGAGCATCCGGGCGAAACATCTCAGGAAAAATCGTTAACTTTGGCATTTGGAAAGAAAACAGAAGATCTTTATGAACATATTAAAGGACTTTCGAGTGCTGAACTTCGTCAGTTATTAGACGATGATTATCAAACCCTTGTAGCAAAAGCTAAGGCGGATGACTTGCCATTAAACACCTATTGTCTTCGCCAATTAAGACAATCTGTGAATTTTATTCATGAACCCGCCTTTCAGTTAAGACTGCCAGGTATGAAGGAAAAGACAGGATTATTTGATCCGGTAACTGTAACTTTCAAGAATGGTCGAAAAGAACCTTTTGCTCGTTGGTACCCATACTTAGAAGGATATTCGACTCAATTTGTAGAAGCAATCTTGGAAAAGTATGCCCCCAATGCTCAGAATATTTTAGATCCTTTCGCTGGAACAGGAACTACTGCTTTCACCGCATCGCAACTGAACAAAACTGCTTACTTCTGCGAAATAAATCCGGTTTTACAGTTTTTGACATTAACAAAAATAAAAGTCAGAAGATTAAATTCATCTCAACGAACTGCTTTAGTTCAAGCACTCGGGGAAGCCAAAGAATCTATAATGGAACTTGATAAATTTCCACGGGATCATGTTCTACAGCAAACTTACGAAGCAACTTTTGAAAGCAGTATATTTTTTAATGCCCCTGTTTATGATCAAGTTTTGCGACTTCGATCATGGATTGATGAAGTCACCTTTGAAAACCTAATCTTAGCTGATCTTATCACTGTTGCCGTGCTATCATTACTGGTACCTGTGTCTCGGATGAAGCGATCAGGTGATTTGAGATACAAGACAGCCAAGGAGCTTGAGCGGCAAACATTACCACTCATTGAAGGGATTTGCCAAAATATTAATCATATAATTCATGATATACAAAATGAATGCAACGGACTGAAAACTGAACCTTTGTTAATATGTGAAAACGCGCATGCCTTGAAGCATATATCATCTGTTGATATTGATACCGTAATCACAAGTCCACCTTATGTCAACGGAACAAACTATTTTCGTAATACGAAGATAGAATTGTGGTTCTTACGTTGTTTAAGAGAAAAGAAAGATCTGACAAGGTTTCGCGCTTCGTCATTAACTGCCGGTATAAACGATGTGACTGTTTCAAAAACTCCTACTCTCTCTCATCCCGATGTACAGAAAATCGTTTCAAAACTCGAAAAACATACGTATGACTCCCGTATTCCGCGCATGATAGCAAGTTATTTTAGTGAGATAACAAGTATATTTAAGGGTATTCTATCTCATTTAACTCCCGAAGCGACGGTCGCAATTGATATTGGCGACTCTTGCTATGCAGGGATTCATGTTCCAGTAGATAGATTGTTGTCAGCGTGTTTGCAGGATCTTGGTTTTACCCAGGCAGATCAAGTTACTCTTCGAAAACGCAGATCTAGAGGGGGAACGTTGCTGGAACAGTCGCTGCTTGTTTTCAGACAAGGTTCCAAACAAAAAAAGAGAACTTTAAAAAAGCAAAATGTACATTGGCATACCGGATGGCAAGCCTTCAAACGAAACCTACCTCACCAAACAACACCTTTTGCTAAAAGGAACTGGGGACATTCACGGCATTCCTTATGTTCATATCCTGGCAAACTCAAGCCAGCAATTGCTCACTATTTGGTACAGACTTTCGTTCCAGAAGGTGGAAAGACTTTAGATCCATTTGCTGGTGTTGGTACTATTCCATTTGAAGCATCGCTTGATGGAAAACATGCATACGGTTTTGAGATAAGTCCAGCAGCATTTGCGATTGCTAATGCCAAAGTTCAACAACCTACAACACAAGGTTGTACAACAGTTATTGACAAAGTTAATGATTTCATTAATTGCCATTCGGTTTCGGAGGCAGAATTTGCTGAAGTAAATGATTTAGGATTCAATGGTAAAATAGCGGAATATTATGAGCAACAGACCTTGAGAGAAATCTTATCAGCGCGACGTTACTTTCAAATGTATCCAGCGGAAGCACACGAAGATTGGTTTGTGTTAGCCTCGTTGCTTCACATTTTACATGGTAATCGTCCGTATGCGCTCAGTCGACGATCCCATCCGCTTATTCCTTACAAACCTACAGGTCCTTACGAATATCGTCCATTGATCAATCAACTACGCGCGAAAGTACAACGGAGTCTTGTTGAAGATTTGCCGCTAAGTTTTAAACCAGGAAAGATATTTTTTCAAGATGCAACGGACTGGTGGCCTAGAGAGGTTGATCAACTTGACGCTATCATTACTTCCCCCCCATTCTTTGATAGCACTCGGTTTTACACTGCAAATTGGTTACGGTTATGGTTCTCAGGTTGGTCTGCCAAAGACTTTAAAACATGTCCAACAGTTTTTGTTGATGAAAAGCAAAAAACGAGTTTTGACGCATACGTTCCAATTCTTCGTCAAGCAAGAGAACGACTCAAATCTAATGGCGTGGTTGTCCTGCATCTTGGAAAAAGTGTTAAATGCGATATGGCGGGTAATTTACAGAAACTTGGTAAACGGTGGTTTCGCTCCGTAGATATTTTTAATGAAAGCGTTGCTCACTGTGAAACTCACGGTATTCGTGATAAAGGAACAGTTACTGCTCATCAATACCTTGTTCTGTATTAACATCCGTTTCCTGATGAATTACTCGTTGATACGCTTGATCTGCTTGGCGTACCCATGCAGACGAAATGGTTGTTGAATGCTTAAAAAAATCAAAGTTTTCATATTCCAAAATCCTATTCCGTAACTTGATAATTTCTTGCATATAGGCCGCATACTTTGTCAGTAGCTCATCTACTTTTTCAGGAGTCTTAAGGTACTCAAGGGCATCAGGATTATAGTGTGGTTTTGCAGCAAGTGTTTCGTATTGAACACCTGTGAGAATAGCAAGTTTCTTTAATTCATCGTCTGAATAATATTCTGAAGGCCATTTACCTGATTTTTCACCGTTATGTACTCTACACAACAGTGTAGCGTTTTCGGTTGTCAAAGGCCATAAAAAGACAGCAGGAAGTGTATGATCAAGAGGTCGTTCTTTTGCATCAACTCCTCGGAGGTCTTTCTTGCACTTAAAACAGCAGTAGTCAAAACGTTTATATATATCCTCGCTTTCTATTCTTGCACTACCAGAGAGATCCAGATACATCCGTCTTTTTTGCGCAGCTTCACGGTGCTGATCAGTTAGCCGAGTTTTATTCTTAATCGAATTGTAAACTCTTTTACATAGTTTACATTCACCCTGACGTTTTGACTTCCTTGCCTTATGTCGGTCAAAGAAATCAAGCGGTTTCATCGTATTGCAGATAATACAGTATTTATACTCCTGTGCTTCCTCTATATAGTCATCGTGCAGAATTGTAAAATTTCCTTCCTCAATTGTGGAATTGTCTCTCTTATCTTCTAGTCTGTACTCATAAAATTGCGTTTCATCACCTGATAGCATTACTATTCCACAACTCGGACAGATGATTTCAAAATCATCTCCAATTTCATCTTTACGAATAAAAATGAATTCGAGACATTCACTGTCCAGACACTGAAAGCCTTTGAAAACTACATCACCCATTCCAGAAACATGTTCTGCACGAATCTGATTTAATTTTACGACTTTTGTATATGGAGTGCGTCTTGGCATTTTCCACCTCACAATTTGTCGATTTGAAAGGTAGAATATATCTACATTTCATTTTGACAACATTCTTCTGCATGTATATTCTGTTTTGAATTATTCAGTAGTCTCAAAAAGTTAGGAATATTCGGGTTGATGGGGGGATTGACAAAACATGTGGATGCTGTTAAGAAAATAGGGGCAGACTGATGACCGCCCCTACAAAACGTCAAATCGTTTTTAAGCATTTGCTACATAGATTTCATTAACCTTTTTCCAGTTAATGACATTTTTCCATGCTGCAACGTAGTCTGGACGACGGTTCTGATAGTTTAGATAGTATGCGTGTTCCCAGACATCAATACCGAGTAAAGGGGTATGACCCTGCATTATTGGACTATCCTGATTTGCAGTAGAATATATTTCCAACCCATCATCACCGATAACGAGCCATGCCCAACCTGAACCGAAACGTTTCGTGGCTGCTGTCGTGAATTCTTCATTTGCAGCTTCAAGGGATCCGAATGCAGATTTGATAGCTTCTCCAATTTCACCGTTGCTGGGTTTGTCACCTTCTGGTGCCATAATCGACCAGAAAAGTGAGTGGTTGGCATGTCCGCCACCGTTGTTTATGACTGCCTGACGAATGTCTTCAGGAACCTGATCAATGTTCCTCAAAAGTTCTTCAACATCTAATGCAGCGAGATCATCATGACCTTCTAATGCCGCGTTGAGGTTGTTAACATAACCTTGATGGTGTTTTCCATGATGGATCTCCATCGTCTGTGCGTCAATATGGGGTTCTAATGCATTATGAGCATAAGGCAGTTCTGGTAAAGTGTGTGCC
>VXOP01000454.1:36142-41953 GCA_009839975.1 Candidatus Poribacteria bacterium | reverse complement strand
ATGCGCGTATGGCATTCTACATGATTCTGCATTGATTAGGAAATCGCACCTACCGGATGTGTCAATGTATAATCATTTTTATAATTTCACCATAGTGTCGAATCGTCATTATATCAGACATCTATTACATCTCAATTCCTTCACGAATCGTCTTCACAGGAAATCCCTTAAGTTGCCAATCGTTAAAAGGTGAATTTCTACTTTTTGAACGAGACGTATCAATATCAACTTTGGCAGTCTTCTGTGTATCAATAATTGTAACATCAGCAACCGCTCCGACTGAAAGCGTTCCGCGACTGATTCCAAGAATATCGGCGGGAATGTGGGTTAACTTGGCTATCGCATCTTTCAATGATAGTATTCCTGTATCCACCAAGTATGTGATTACAAGTGGGACACATGTCTCAAGACCGATAATACCGTTCGGTGCATCCACCATCCCGAATGCTTTTTCATCAGGTGTATGCGGTGCATGATCCGTTGCGATTGCATCTATGGTGCCATCCCGTAAACCTTCAAGAACGGCATTGACATCACGTTTTGTCCGTAGCGGTGGGTGCATCTTTGCGTTTGTTCCCTGCTTCTCTACCTCCTCGTCAGTGAGAACCCAATGGTGTGGACATGCTTCGGCGGTTACTTTCACACCGCGCTGTTTACCCCATCTGACCAGTTCAACTGCCCCTTCCGTGCTGACATGTAGGATATGTATATGTCCCCCCGTCATTTCTGCGAGTAGAATATCGCGTGCGACGATGATGTCCTCTGCGGCATTCGGACTACCGATAAGTTTCAACTTTCGCGATGTTTCACCGAGATTCATCACGGCATCAGCATTTAGGTTATGTTCCTCACAATGCACCATCACGGGAAAGTCGAGTTCTGCACTGAGCGTAAGCGCGTCTCGCATGAGTAATGAATCCATCACTGTAACGCCATCATCACTGATCCCTACTGCTCCCGCATTCAGCATACCTCGGATATCTGTCAGTTCTTCACCAGCAAGTGCTTTGGTGATACTACCTACCGGATATACGTTTGCTTTTGTTGACCATTTACCATATTCACTGGCTTTCCCAAGTTTTCGGTTTGCGATCTCGTAGATATTTCTGATTTTTTCGGAAGTATCAATGACAGGTGAAGTATTTGCCATGCAGACAACAGTTGTAAAACCGCCTGCAGCTGCAGCTGCTGTTCCTGTCGCGATCGTCTCCTTATGTTCATATCCAGGTTCACGCAGATGCACATGGATATCAATTAGGCCGGGTGTCACAATCAAATCACTTGCGTCTATGACCTTGTTGGCTTCTTGTGTTATATGACTGCCAACTTGTGCTATCTTACCATCAACGATCAATATGTCGCCTACCTCATCAACGTTATTCGCTGGATCCACAACATGTCCATTTCTGATAAGCAGCCTATTCATCTTCTTGCATAGTCCTTCAGTTCTTTACTCAGAAACAGGTTCACATATCACGGCAGCGTCAACGCCGTGTTCTTCTACTATTTGGACTCTAACGAATTCTTTGCGTGAAGTTGGGACATTCTTTCCGATATAATCTGCGGAGATTGGCAGTTCTCTATGTCCTCTATCCACCAAAGCCGCCAATTGTATTGCCGCAGGACGGCCGAAATCCATAATGCCATCCATCGCGGCGCGCGTTGTCCGTCCTGTATGCAATACTTCATCTACAAGAATGACCCACTTACCTGTCACGTCAAAAGGTATTTCCGTATTGCTGACTTTTATCTGGGTTTCATGTAGATTTAAGTCATCACGGTAGGGGGTAATGTCGATAGCACCAACAGGTACTTTGATATTCTCAATATTCGCCAAGTTTTCAGAGATACGATATGCAAGTGTATCCCCTCTACTTTTGATGCCAACCAGAACAAGGTTGTTTTTATGTTGATGGTTTCGTTCTAAGATTTCATGTGCAATTCGTACTAAAGCGCGGCGGATATCCTCCGCGTTCATGACTTGTGTTTTTTCGCGCATATTCATGATAAGTTTCCAAGTTTTAATAAATAGTTATTAGAACGGCAAGTAATAACATAAAAAAACCCTCTCACTTCGGTGAGAAGGAATACACTATATTTCACTTTACTACACAGGCAGATCAAACAGAACAGAATTAATACTACCTCATCCAGTATTAAAGGACTATCCCAATCAACAGATAAAGTATTCTGTTGAGTGTATGCATGAGTTGAACATACGCTTAGCAATTCGCAGTTGAGATATCTTTCTCCTGTTCTGATAAGTAACATAACTGGGGCCATCCTCTCCGGATGGGATCAAAAAGATTCCTGAACATCAATAATTCCTATAGATAATTATACTAAAATCTCTGGAAATTTGCAAATTAAACTGTCTTTAACAATAGAGTACTTTTACACCTTTTGCTGAACCATATTGGTTAGAATTCCCAGTATTTTCTCATACTGACCAATTGCATATAATGACCTGTCAATATGGATATGTTTTCCGTCTAATTTCAGGAAACGCCAATCGGTGCCGGAAGTAGTAGCTCCATAGATACAAGGAATCTCATTTTCTTTTTTTACATTGAATTGTTGTGCAGCGTACATCTCGGCTGCGCACTGTCCAAATCCAAGCGTAAGGTTGTCTTTCTTCGCTTCAACAATAATGATGATGGGTGCTTCTAAGAAAGAAAGGATTGGAGATTTACTTACAAGAAAATCGCAAACACCATTCAATCCTTTGTCCTCATCAACATTAAATTCAACTCCAGAGAAGAAACTAATCTGTCTATTAAATTGTTCACGGAGTTCAAAGAGTACATCCGTTACAATGAGTTCGGAACGTGCTTTCTCTGTACCGATAGAAATCGCTAACTGTATCTTTTCATCTAATTCAGCAAGAAAACGTTCTCTGGGGACTACTGATTGTGTCGTGGAAAAGATACCAGATGCTTCTACGACATCAAGTTGAAACTCTCTACATACTGTGTCTAAGGTAAAATTGCTATAAGCCATCCAGAATTGTCCTTCTGTAACAGATCAGTATAGAACCCGGTCTCTGTTACAGTTCATGTATGTTGTTCAGAGAGGGTATATTATCCAACTAATCAATACCGAGCTTTATACTCCCCCAATGGGTAGTCAATTTATCCTGTGCAATAACCGATAATCCTTGCGCCCGATAGAGTTGTCTAACTTCATTCTCATTCTTTCCAGGTTGGGTAGATTATATATGTTGATAGACAAAAAGTCAATCAAATTCGTTTCTATGTCGGGAATTAGAAATTGACAAAAGTCAACATATACATTATAATGCTGTAATCCCTAGGTAAATGGAGGTGGAAAAATGGCTAATTTCCCAATTGTAGATACCCATGTTCACTTATGGCATCCTAAACAGCTTAGATATCCATGGCTTAAGCAGGTTCCATTACTTAATAGACCGTTTCTACTCAAGGATTATAATGCTGCAATAGGTGACTTGGAAGTTGAGTCAATGGTGTTCGTTCAATGTGATACACACCCTGATGATGGCTTGAAAGAGACCTCTTGGGTTACTTCACTTGCAGCGGCAGATCCACGTATACGTGGCATTGTGGCTTGGGCTCCGCTTGAAGTAGGGAACTGTGTCGCAACATTTGTAGAAAAACTTGCTGAGGAGTCACTCGTCAAAGGTATCCGGAGACTCATTCAAGGTGAAAGTGTTGATTTTTGTATCCAACCAAACTTCATCGATGGTGTGAAAACACTTTCTCGACACAGACTCAGTTTTGATCTCTGTATATATCATCCACAACTTGCTAATGCTATCCGACTCGTTGAACAGTGTCCAGATGTGCAGTTTATTTTAGATCACATCGGTAAACCAGATATCAAGAACCAACTTTTTGAACCGTGGAAACAGGAGATCAAAGTACTCGCTGATTTCCCGAACGTTCACTGCAAGATTTCTGGTGTTGTGACGGAAGCGGACCATGAAAATTGGTCATTAGACAACATACAACCCTATATTGACCATGTCATATCTTGCTTCGGTTTTGACCGTGTCATCTATGGGAGTGATTGGCCAGTTTCTACACTTGCTACAGATTATAAACGTTGGGTAGAGACACTGCAGAAAACTGTCTCAGGATGTACTCCAGAAGAATTGAGAAAATTATTCCACGATAATGCTATTAGATTCTATAAACTAAAGTGATAGGATCAGTTTATTGAATCCTGTTTCTATGTTTTGCCTCTCTTCGGCGCGGATGCAGGACAAATTCAGTATATCCATTTGGCAGTTCACACCCCTTAAACACTAAATCTAAAGCTGCTTGAAATGCCACACTCTGGTCGTAGTCTGGTGCCATCTGAATGTAGTTTGAATCTTCCGAGTTCTGTTCGTCAACAATTCTCGCCATTCTCTCGAACGTCTCTCTGACCTGTTCTTTCGTAACGATCCCGTGATGTAGCCAATTTGCGATGTGTTGACTGGATATTCTTAACGTTGCGCGATCCTCCATCAAGCCTACGTTGTTAATATCAGGTATTTTTGAGCACCCAATCCCTTGGTCAACCCATCGGACAACATATCCGAGGATACCTTGTGCATTGTTATCCATTTCTCTCTGTATTTCATCTGATGTCAGTTTTCGGTTTTTGAGCAAAGGGGGTGTCAGTAGGTCTCTCATACTTGCGCGCTTTCGTGTTGCAAGTTCATTTAACCAATTTGCTACATCTACTTTGTGATAGTGAATTGCATGAAGCGTTGCTGCGGCAGGAGATGGTACCCATGCAGTTGTTGCACCGGCAAGCGGATGATTCACTTTTGTTTCCAGCATCTCAGCCATCTCATCAGGTTTTGTCCACATCCCTTTACCGATCTGTGTGATCCCAGGTAGTCCAGTTTCAATACCGATATCAACGTTCCAATCCTCATAAGCATGCATCCACGGTTCATTTCGGATATCCATTTTTGGTATCATGGCTCCTGCGTGCATACTTGTGTGTATCTCATCACCGGTTCTGTCTAAGAATCCTGTATTGATAAAAACCAGTCGTTCCGATGCTATCCGTAGGACTTCTTTAAGATTAACCGTTGTGCGTCTCTCCTCATCCATAATCCCAATTTTGATCGTATTGCGTTGCAAACCCAATACGTCCTCTATCTTAGAGAACATCCTGACGGTCATATCCACTTCTTCAGGTCCGTGGAATTTCGGTTTGACGATATAGATACTGCCAGTTTTGCTATTGGTAAATCTACTGTTCCCGTTTAGGTCGTGTATTGCAGCAAATGTTGTCATCATTGCGTCAAGGAAACCTTCAGGTATCTCTTCGTCATTTGAAGTTGTTACAGCATCTGTATACATGTGAAGTCCTACGTTTCTAATAAGGAGTAGGCTTCTCCCAGATACTGTCAAAGGGTTGCCATCAGGCTTCGTGAAAGTCTTATCCGGGTTCAGACGTCGGGTTATCATTTTTCCATTCTTCTCAAAAGTCGTCTCTAAAGTGCCCTTCATGATACCGTTCCAGTTTCTGTAGACTCTCACTTTATCCTCAGCATCAACTGCAGCTACAGAGTCTTCACAGTCCTGAATTGTCGTTATCGCTGATTCGAGGATAACATCAGACACACCTGCCGGATGTTCTTTGCCGATTGGATGTTCACGGTCAATCTGTATCTCAATGTGCAATCCATGGTTCTGGAATAGGATTGAACTGAGATTATCTCCATCTTGTGAAAAACCGATAAATTTCGTTGGGTTTTCTAATCCGGTCTCTTCACCATTTTTCAAAATTGCGCGTAGTTGTAATTGATCATCAATTGTTCTCAATTTAAAA
>VXOP01000454.1:0-36132 GCA_009839975.1 Candidatus Poribacteria bacterium | reverse complement strand
TCGTAACATCAGAATAACTTGCTGCTTCAAGACTGACGACTTCATCCAAAAACCCTTCAGTATAGGCAATAACCTTCGCACCCCGAATAGGATTGTAGTCGCCATCTCGCGTAGCACCATCTTTCTCATCAATTGCATTTGTACCGTAGAGTGCATCATAAAGGCTTCCCCAGCGAGCATTTGTTGCGTTGAGTGCATAGCGTGCATTGTCTACAGGGACAACCAATTGCGGTCCAGCAATTAATGCAATCTCCAGATCAACGTTCTCAGTAAATACGACAAAATCCTCACCTTCAGGAACGAGATAGCCGATTTCTGCAAGGAATGAATGATACGCGTCTTGTTCAATCGGTTTGTCTCTATGCTCAAGATACCACGTATCAATCTGTTGCTGTAATCTATCTCTTTTTTCCAGGAGTGTTCGGTTTTCAGGAGCGAATTCCTTCACGATTTCGTCAAATGCGTTCCAGAATTCATCAGCATCTATATCCGTATCGGGAGCAATTTCATCGCGCACCAGATCATACAGTGCTTTATCAATTTTTAAACCACCGACTTTTATCCTATTTTCCATATACGATTTCTCCAACAATTGAAATCTATCATGATTCAGTTTTCGTGTTCTAACGACTGATACGCACGCTGCCTGCTTGCATTGCTTTTTCTGCTTCAACGACAGTTGCCCAATTAAAGTCACCTGGGAACGTATGTGCAAGCGCGGAATAGCCACCTGCGAAATCAACGGCTTCCTGAGGTGATTTTCCATTCAGTAGACTATATATTAAGCCGGATGAAAAACTGTCTCCACCTCCGACTCTATCAACAAGTTCCAGATTTTCATATATGCGTGATAGGTAGAAATCCGCACCATCATATAGGAGTGTCCGCCAATCATTTAGCCATCCGGTTTTGGCATCCCGCAACGTTGTCCCGATCATCTCAATATTCGGATATGTCTCTTTGACTCTTTGCGCTACCTCTTTGTAGCTTTCGGGTTCAAGTTTGCTGTATGATTCAGTTGTTCCTTCGGCAGCGAAACCGAGTGATTTTTCAAAGTCCTCTTCATTTCCTATGAGAACGTTGATGTGATTCATCATCTGTTTATTTACTGCTTGTGCTTCCTCTGCACTCCATAGTTTAGAGCGGAAGTTTAGGTCGTAACTGGTTTTTACACCTGCAGCTTGTGCGGCTTGAAGTGCTTCGGCAGAGACAGCGGCTGCCGATTCTGACAGTGCTGGGGTAATGCCACTGAGATGAAACCAACGTGCCTTTTGAAAGATCGTTTCCCACTTGATCTCGCCGGGTTTAACTTTGGAGATTGCGGAATGTCCACGGTCATACGTCACACTGCTTGCGCGTGGCCCTGCCCCCATTTCAAGATGATAGAACCCATTTCTTTCAAAACCGACGCCGTCAAAATCTACCCACACAATATTGGACATATCCACTCCGAGTTCCCGTCCTTTGTTCTGTATGTACCGACCAGACCAGTTGTCTACAAGTCGTGAGACCCATGCAGTCTTTAGACCGAGTTGTGCTGCATTTACTGCGACATTCATCTCAGCACCACCAGCGGTTATAGACAAGGATGAGACCTGTTCCAGACGCTTATGTTCTGGTGCTGTGAGTCGTATCATTGCCTCTCCGAAAGCTACTAAATCGTACATTAATTACTCTCCTGATTAATACCCATCTGTCTATTAAAATCGTTATATAATTCATCTACGCAATCACCGCAGAAACAGTAAACTCTCCCATATAGACCGACCTCTTTCTCTATCAATTGTTTTATAGGGAAGTCATTATGACAGATGGCACAGACTTCTAACCGTTCCGTTGGTATTTCTTCATCATCCGTTTTCTGTCTTGAAGCATAGAGTACAATGAGTAATACGGATAGCGGTATTATGAAAATAAAGAAGACAAAAAACATTGATGTTTACCTGACTGAATCTACATTTAAGTATTCCATTACTATAGTTGAAAGTTTTGTATATGTCAATGAAAATTTGGGCACTAAACCTTTCTGCTTGATTTTTCTGACCTATTCCTGTACAATAAAGGGGCAAAACAGTGAAGACTTCACGCAACTGCTATGTTGACACTATCAGAAACATGTGATAAACTTTCAAGACATCTGAACAGACTATATCCCTAAAGCAAAGCGCGGAGGCGTGTACGTGAGAAAAATATATCTAAGACAATCCGGTTTAACACTAACACAAGTACTCATTGTCGTCGTTATCGTCGGTGTGATTGCAGCAGTCATCTTAGCACCACGATTACTCGGTCAAGCCGGACGTGCATTACAGACACGCGCAGCGGAGGATATAGAGACACTCGGAATCGCACTTGATAGATACGCAAAAGACAATGGAGACTATCCTTCTACTGAACAAGGCTTAAAATCACTTTGGGAGAGTCCCGAAGAACCCCCGCTTCCTATCAATTGGTTAGGACCCTATATTCAAATCCCAATTACGCATGATCCATGGGGAAATCCCTACATTTACATCAGACCGGGTGTGCATGACGAATATGGATACGATCTGATCTCGTTTGGGAGTGATGGTATGGAAGGGGGAACTGGAGAAGCAGAAGATGTTGTCAGCTGGATCCGACGGGATGAATAATTGGTTCTAAACACATCAAGGAGTCTACAGCATGAAAATCACTAAGATTGAGGTAATTAAGGTCAGAGTACCCTATCACGATGGTATCTATGACCTGATGACGAAACGAAATCTATATCAGATTGATCATGTTTTCAAAGTACACACGGATGCTGGGATTATGGGGATCGGTGATGGTGCGTTTCAATCAGAAGAAACTACCCAAAGATATATCGGTAGAAATCCTTTTGAGTTTATGAACGGTTGGGCACCGACACCCCTGCAACAAGCGTTCTACGATATTATGGGTAAATCGCTCGGAGTACCTGTCCATAAACTATTGGGTGAAAAGGTTCATGACAAGACTTCATTTGGATATTGGTCAATTGATATGACACCAGAGGAATGGGCAGCAGAGGCAAAACATGCTTATGCACTCGGATATAGACTTCACAAGATCAAGGCGCGTCCATGGTTTGAGGTGCTTGAACAGGTACAAGCCATCACAGAAGTAGTACCGGATGACTTTCAACTCCGTGTTGATGCAAATGACTCTTTTGAGACAGCCCAACGCACCCTTGAGGTTGCAAGTCAACTAAAGGATTTTAATATAGAATCGTTTGAAACGCCTATCCCACAGGCAAAGATAAAAGGTTATCAAGAGATAAAGCGACACACGGATATGCCGATTACGATCCATTTCGGTAATCCTGATCCGGTAGAAGCGATTCGCGCGAAGATGAACGACTCGTTTATCATCGCTTATCCAGATTCGCGCGCTGCGAATGCGAAACGGGAAGCGATCATTTCTGATGCAGCACACTTACCTGTATGGATACAGATTGTTGGTCTCGGCATAACCACTACCTATGTGATGCACCTTGCAGCTGTGATGCGAAATGCGACGATGCCGTCAATCACCTTAAATGCATTGCGCGCCTATGATATTGTCACACCGTCTACAATACCGCTTCAAGATGGTTACGCAACAATCCCCGATAGACCCGGTTTAGGCGTTGAAATAGATGAGGACACACTTGAGAATTGCCGTGTTTGAGATGGCAACACGGAGATAAGAAACGAAATATGGTAAAGACAGTAATTTTAAATATATTACTCACTTTTGTCGTGCTGGTATCTTCTACACATGCTGGAAAACTCGGTTTAGTCAGCGCGTGGTTGTTTGAAGAGAGAAGTGGTGATGTGATTAAAGACGTTGTAGGCACTCATGATGGCGTTATCATAGGAAAACTAAATAGGACCTTTTACGGAAAAATCGGCAGTGCAATAAGGTTCTCAGGTAAGAGTGATAGTCATATCCGTATTCCTCATGGCGATGTTTTCAATGCGGCTTCCTATACTTTCGTCGCGTGGGTAAAGTTAAAACCTGCTTCTTGGCAGTATATCGTTTGGAGAAATGGGGATGCTTGGCCCGAATCAGAAGAAATACGACACATGGATATATGGATTCATGACGAAGGTTTTCCTGTTTTCATGTGGACTGCGGGTAAACATAAAGGACAGATTGATGGTCCGACCGTCATAACTGATGACAGATGGCACCACATAGCAAAAGTCTACGATGGTGAAAAAGTCATGATGTTCATTGATGGTGAACTGGATGGCGAAAAACTGAGTGACGGCACTTTGGATACCAATGAGTCCCCTATATGGATTGGCGCGCGTCCGGGTGGTATAGCAGCTACAGGTCTATTTGACGAAGTAGGATTCTTTACACAAGCACTTTCTGAAGATGAAGTTAACGCTGTGAAAAACAGCGGTTTATTAGACTTTGCAGCAGTTGATGCCGCGGGTAAAACAACAATTACGTGGGCATATTTAAAAGCACGAAAATAAAATAACTCAATTATCCGATCCCGATTACTTATAGAGCAAAAGGAGAAAACACGATGAAAACAACCGTATTGAGTCTGATTTTAGTTATAGGTATCGCTGTCACGTCAGCACACGCAGTGAAACTTGGTTTAGCAAGCGCATGGTTATTTGATGATGATGGAGGAGATACTGTAACAGATATTGTCAGTGGACACGATGGAGAAATAAAAGGTTCTTTGACCTGGGTCAACAACGGTAAATTCCGAGGTGCATTGGAATTTCCAGGTCAGGGAAATAGTTATGTCCGTATAGAACACGACGATGTTTTCAACGCAGACCCGTACACGTTTGTCGCGTGGGTAAAGTTGAATGCTGCCTCATGGCAATATATTGTATGGAGAAACGGTGATGTTTGGCCCGAACCGGAGAATGTCCGGCATCTTGATATCTGGATACACCAAAATGACTTTCCCGTGTTTATGTGGCATGTCAACGGTCAAGAAGGACGCATAGAGGGAAAAACAATAATCGCTGATAGCGACTGGCACCATGTAGCAAAAGTCTACGATGGAAGTAAGGTGCAGATGTATATAGATGGAAAACTGGATGGTGAAAGTGCAAGTGGTGGAACACTTGATACAAGTGAATCCCCTATCTGGATAGGTGCGCGTCCTGGAAACGTTGCAGCGACTGGACTTTTCGACGAAGTCGGATTCTTTACACAAGCACTTTCTGAAGATGAAGTTAACGCTGTCAAGGACAACGGTTTAGCTGATTATGCCGCCGTTGAAGCAACAGGAAAAGCAACTCTTACATGGGGTTTACTAAAGACTAAATAATTTACGCACATGATGTGCTAATCAAGAAATGGAGATAACGAATTATGCAAATGCATGTTGGTGGAGAATGGGTTGACAAATCTAACAAAATTGATGTCCTGAGTCCTTTTGATGGTTCAGTTGTTGATACTGTCCCTAAAGGTGATGCAAGCGACGTTGAAACTGCTATACGTACCGCAGAACGCGGTGCGAAAATCATGGCAGAGATGACAGGATATGAACGTTATGAAATTCTGCGTAAAGTCGCAGATTTAATGGTGGAAAAAGTAGATGAATTGGCTGAAGTTATAACACGCGAAGAAGGGAAGATAATCGCTGAAGCAACCGGTGAAGCATCGCGCGCATCAGAAATTATTGCACTATCAGCAGAAGAAGCAAAACGTGTTACGGGTGAAACTATCCCTCTTGAAGGTGCACCCGGTGTGAAAAACAAGATGGGTTTTACCGTGCGTGTTCCGTGTGGCATCGTTGTCGGCATCAGTCCTTTCAACTTCCCTTTACATCTTGTATGCCACAAAGCTGGTCCGGCGATTGCGGGTGGCAATGCGATCATCATCAAACCTGCCACAGATACACCTCTCTCCGCGCTAAAATTAGTTGAACTTTTCTTAGAAGCTGGGACGCCACCAGAAGCCATACAGTGTGTTACAGGTCCAGGTGGAGAAATCGGAGATGCACTTTGTGAAGATAGACGTGTTCGCAAGATCACCTTTACAGGTAGCCGTGATGTTGGTGAACATATCTGTAAAGTTGCAGGATTAAAACGGGTTACGATGGAGCTCGGTTCAAATTCACCGCTCATTGTCATGCCCGATGCTGATCCAGAAAAGGTGGCAAAGGCAGCTGCGGCGTCTGGGTACTCTAATGCTGGACAGGTATGTATCTCTACACAACGCGTCATTGCACACGAGAAAATCTACGGAGACTTCTTAGATGCATTCCAATCAGAAGTATCCCAGATTGGTATCGGTAATCCTCTGGAAGAGGGTGTTCGGATGGGCCCGATGATTCGCGAAGGTGATGCTACCCGTGTCGCTGAATGGATACAGGAGGCTGTTTCAGATGGTGCGGAGCTCCTCACAGGGGGTGATAAGCAGGATCAGTTTGTTACACCAGCGATCCTTGCGAATGTCAAACCAGAAATGAAAATCTCTTGTGATGAAGTTTTCGGGCCTGCTGTCGGTGTGACCCGTGTCAACGACATTGACGAAGCAATTGCCTTGGCAAATGACACAAACTACGGCTTGAGTGCAGCTATCTTTACGCAGAACGTTGATTGGGCAATGAAATTTGTCCGAGAAGTCGAATCTGGTAACCTCATGGTGAATTGGGGAACCCAGTGGCGTGCGGATCTAATGCCGTATGGCGGTGTGAAAGAAAGCGGTATGGGTAAAGAGGGTCCCAAATACGCCATTGAAGAGATGACAGAGTTAAAAATGGCAATTTTCCATTTGGAAGGTTAAGTGAATACTGTTGTATAGATTCAGACCCACTGTTGGTAGAATCTACAGTGGGTCTGAAACTTTTCATGTTTATGTTCTCTATTCGTCTGACTTCGTCCTATTATCAACAGTTGCATAATAGATTAAACGCTCAAGATTCCTTGCAATTTTTTCTAAATTATCGCTCTGAACTTTAAGAGTTCTGCCGATTTGGAGTAGCTTAACTGCAATAAATACCATGACGATTGTCAGTACTATAATTGCCTGTGTCACTTCGTGCATTGAATCGTTTCTCCTAATAATGACCGATCCTTGATCTGCACCTACAACCGCACTTCGCAAAATTCCTCATAATCAATTAGTTCTGTAATAGTCGGTTTCTCGCCACACATGGGACATCCATCATCTTGACGCAGTTTGAGTCGCTGAAACTCCATCGTCAACGCGTTGAATAGTAGGAGTGTTCCAATCAACGATTCACCAATATCTAATAGCACTTTGATGGCTTCAACGGCTTGAATTGTCCCGATGATACCGGGTAACACGCCAAACACACCTGCCTCTTGACAACTCGGTGCTAAACCCTCAGGAGGCGGTTCGCGAAATACGCATCGATAACACGGACCTTTCCCCGGATAAAGCACAGTAACCTGTCCTTCAAACTGGAATATGCTACCGTGAACGATCGGTTTCCCAAGCATGACACATGCATCATTGAGGAGATAACGGGTTGGAAAGTTATCGCATCCATCAACAATCAGATCGTATTGTTCCAATATTTGGAAAGCGTTCTGTGAGTTGATACGTTCATTGTAGGGGATGACTTTCACATCAGGGTTCATCTCTGTAATACTGGCTTCTGCGGATTTTGTTTTCGGTATGCCGATATCACTTGTACCGTGTAAAATCTGTCGTTGTAGGTTACTCAAGTCAACAACATCATCATCAATAATTCCGAGTGTACCGACACCTGCGGCTGCGAGGTATACACCGATAGGCGAACCGAGTCCACCTGCACCGATCAGCAACACTTTCGATTCAAGCAGTTTTGTCTGTCCAATTCCACCCACCTCTTTTAGGATAATGTGTCGACTGTATCGTTCAATCTGTTCATTCGTGAAATTATACATCTTAAGCTCCGAGATTGGAGAGAAGTTCAGGAATCTGTTTGTCTGAATTGGCGGAGACACGCACTGCAAACCGTTCGCGAGCATCCTCAGAGGTGCGCTCTATCTGGAAATCATCATCACCATACATCTGTTTCAGTATAGGTTCAAGGTTTTCTTGAATCGTTTCCGCTGTTTCAGCAGTATTCGGTGCAATGTTCCGATTGTTAATCATAAACAGGATATCATTTCCGTTGAAATGTATAGCATTTTCCAATTCTTCTGAGGCTTCAAGCAGTTGACATTTGGAGAGTGTTTCGGAGAGTGCAAAGCGAATCTTCTCTGCGTTATCTCCTTCAACTTCATGCTTCCTGTTATAGAGGAAACCCGGTTCATGATATGCATTGTCAATGCTATAGTTTTCCTGCTTTAAAATCAATAAGACACCGGGTCCTGCATCAACATGTGAATAGTCGGCATAATTGAGATAATCATCGGAATCTGCCTCTTCCATCCAACGGTTGAAGACTTTGATAAAATTGGTGTAGTTAACTTCACTATCCTCAGTAGCAAAAACCTTAATATTGATCTGCTGTAAATCCATTCGGTAAATATGTTTCCTTTCGTAAATGTGTACTATCAATGTCTACTTGGGTTATGATATAAGACAAGTTATATTAATGAACTGAGATTTAATTCTCCTATGTTTTGTCCATCAACGCTGACGACTGTTACATCTTGGGCATCTATCCAGAAAACCTTACCCGCACTATCACAAACGCATACCAAAGCGTATTCACCTTCTTTCACATCGGCGAGCCAGTCACCTAATAGAAAGTGCGGTTTTGAAGATTGGAAAACCCCAAAACCTGTACCGAGTAAGCAGTAATTTTTTCCAGTTGTATTATGTTTTATAATCGTTGCCATGTTTTTCCTGTTTTTGATTTTATATTGGATATATCTGTATTATTAACAAACACTTTGTTGATATTGAAATGTATTATACTTTAATATGTGTTAGAAAGTCAATAGTTAAATCCCACTATCCCTGTAACCTTCCACTACTTATTGCCAGAAAAAACATAACGTGTTATACTGAGGCATCAATACAACAAACTTATTAGATGGAGATACAGTTTATGTTAAATTGGGGTGTAATTGGTCCGGGGGGTATCGCACATGTTTTCTGTAACGGTATGCGTTTTACTGATTCTGGTAAGATATATGCTGTGGCAAGCCGTGATATTTCACGGGCGGAAAAGTTTGCAGATAATTTCGGTATCCCACATCATTACGGAAGCTATGAGGAACTATTGTCTGATAGCAATATTGATGCTGTCTATATTGCGACTATTCATCCATATCATGCAGAATGGACAATTAAAGCTGCACAAGCAAAGAAGCATGTCTTAGTTGAAAAACCTATCAGTATCAATCATGAAAATGCGTTATCCATGGTCAACGCGGCTAAGGAAAACGATGTGTTTCTGATGGAAGCATTCATGTATCGTTGTCATCCACAGATACAACGCATGGTAGACTTGATACAAAATGATGAAATAGGGGAGGTGCGTTTTATCCGTGCATCCTTCGGTTTTCAATCAAATTTCAACCCGCAAAGTAGGTTATTCAATCGGGAAATGGGAGGCGGAGGTATCCTTGATGTCGGGTGTTATCCCGCATCCATGGCACGCAAAGTTGCAGGCGCAGCTGCAAACAGACTGTTCTTGGACCCAATCTCCGTGAAAGCCAATGGTGTGTTGGGACCTACAGGTGTTGATCATATTGCAGCAGCTACGTTGAAATTTGAAAACGATATTATTGCTGAAATCAGTACCGCAGTTGCCTGCAATATCGGCAGTAGTGTGACAATTTACGGATCAGGTGGGACCATCAGCATTCCAAATCCTTGGTTACCCTCATCACCGTGTAGAGGGGCGCGAACACCATTGCCGTTGGATACAACCTTCCCACCAAGTCAAATTATACTTCGTTCAAATAAACGCGGCGGCGTAACTGAGGTAAGTGTTGAGGTAGATAGAGATCTCTTTACTTATGAAGCAGATATGGTTGCAGACCATATTGATGACCGACAAGCACCCGCAATGTCTTGGGATGATACACTGGGGAACATGCAGCTGTTAGATACATGGCGTGAACAAATTGGCTACATTGATTAAAAGAAATTGGTCAGAACAAAGGAAGGAAATATCATGCTACCCATCTGTTACGATCCATATTCTGGAACATTGGGAAGATTCCAACGTGCAGAGATCTTCCAACTCGTTGCTGACGCAGGATATGAAGGTATTAACATACCCGTGAACAACGCATTTCTTGGAGAGATGTCATCAAACGAAATAGTGGATGCAGTCAAACTTGCTGACAAACACAACCTTGTTGCACCAACAATCGGTTTTGGGAATCACATCCTGACAACACCATCAAAAAGAGATGAAGCACTGCGGCATTTTGAGATTGTGTTGGATGTTGCCTGTAGATTCAACGCTGAATTTATTGGTGTTTGGGTTAATCCATCAGAAGGTGTGTCCCGCCAAGATTCACTGGAAACGCTTGCAGCCAATTTGTCTAAAATGGTTCCGGTTTGCCAAGAAAACGACCTCAAAATCGCACTTGAATTCCAAAAAGGGTGTCCGCTTGATAATTATCGCGAAGGTATCGATTTTATTACTGATACAGGTTTGCCTGTTTATCTGACGTGTGATACATATCATCTATTTAACGATAATGCCGATCCGCACACTGCTGCCTTGGCGATGGAAAAGTGTTTAGGGGATGTGCATGTATCAGGAAGTGATCGCGGTGAACCGGGAGGCGGGAGTTTTGATTTTGAAACATTTGCAAAAGGACTGAGTGAAATTGAATTTTCAGGTCCACTTGTTGTTCAGTATAAGATGCAAGATATTGACAGTATAAAACGCAGCTGCGATTTCACGTCCAAGTTTAAGGAAATGATACTAAGATGAAACTATATTAGAGCAGGAAAAAAAATGGAGAATCTGTATTATGAAGCATACATCACCAGAAAGTTTCGCAGAATCTTATGTAAATAACGGTTATTTGATGGTGCCAGATGTCGTATCCCCTGAAGAATGTGACGAAATAAAGGAAGAAATGCTAAGGATCTTCAGAGGGGAATATGATTGTGCTGCGATTCCTGCTATGGATGAATCTGCTACGGAGACTGAGATATTAGATAGGATTATGTGTGTCGGTGAACCCCACGCAATTAGTCCACTTATTCGGAAATATGTTGAGCATCCGAAGGTGTGCGCGATTTTGCAGAAAATCGTTGGTGCACATATACCGTTCTGGGATGGAGGTGTGAAGTGCATGCAATCTATGATGTTAGGAAAAGTACCTGGACATACCGGAAATCCTTGGCATCAAGATGAGCACCCTATTCCTACCCGTGATAGATCGCTTGTTGGTGCATGGATTCCATTGGATGATGCGACTGTGGAGAATGGTTGTATATGGGTACTGCCGAATAGTCATCGTTCTGGGGTCATATATGATCGGTTTCCGCACGACAAACGGGATGAGTTTGATAGTTGCTACGAAGCAAAGGGGTTTGATGATTCAGATGAAATCCCTATTGAGATGACTGCAGGTAGTGTCCTGTTCTTCAATGGGTATCTTCTGCATCGTTCAAAGAAAAACCGGAGCAATAGTTATCGCCGTGTGCTTGTGAGTCATTACTGCAGTACCGCTACGTGGCTAAGTTGGAAAGGACAACGAAACTATCGTGGTGTGTTTGTCGTTTCTGGTGATGATCCTTATGCTGATGAAGGTTATGTCACACCTTCTACTTGGGCACGGTGGGAGTAAACGGTCAGAACGGAAGCCAAAACCGTATGCTTCTTTGATACACGTAAACCCCAGATTTCATGTTACACAAAGGCTTTGAATAGACCAACGTAGAGTGCTAAGACCTTCTCTGGGTCAGGACCTGTATAGGCACATTCGTTAGAGATGTATCCTGTAAAACCGATGCGATTTAGCCATTGAAACATCTGCCTGTACAGTTCAAAGGTTTCAGGTGTTTCCACTTTATGTGTATGGACTGCTGTGATATGAGGTGCAATTCGTGAAAATAGCGGTTCAATACTACCGCCTTCACATCCCCTGAATTGTGAGTTGAAGACAAAACCAACATTTGGTAGATTCACGGCTTCAATGACTTCCATCGCAGAATCAGGATCAGTGAAAGAACCGTGCATTTCCATAGATACGGTAATGTCCTTCTCACCCGCATAGTCACCAAGTGCCTTTAGTCCATCTGTCACATAACCGACCACAGCATCTCTGTTTTCATCGTTATATCTATCTCCCAGAACACGGACATGGTTACAGTCCATATATTCTGCCATGTCTATTACCCTTGTCACACGATGGACAGTCTCTTGTCTATCAGATGCGTCTTCTGAATGGAAGTTTTGGCAACTTGTCAGTGAAGATATGACGACGTTGCTGGCATCTACGTCTGATTTGAGTCCTTCCCATTGGTCTTTAGGTGTATCCCATTCAAACCCATGTTTCTGCCTGAAATCCATGAGCAGTTCTACACCGTGATAACCGGTGTTTTCAGCAGTTTCCAGTATTCGTTTGAGTTCCCACTCTTGACACGTCTGATATGTGTTTAACGACCACTTCATAAATTCTTACTTCTGGATCGGTATTGGGTACCAGAGTCCTCCTGTTTTTGATGTTAATGCTCTATGTGTGAGATGATTGATTCCAATGACATCCATGGTGATTTTGTTCTCCCAGCATTGGAGCAAAACATCATTAAGATTATATGTTCCTTTACTTGCTTCATCCGTCACAAGAACGAATCGTCTTTTTGCATTCTTCCGGAATTCAACTCTTCTTATAGCCTTTATGATTGCGTTGTGTGCGCGTTCGTCTCCAGCTGCTGCGACCACATGCGTTGTCAATAGCTGCTTATATCGTTCAACATCACGTGTGGGTTGATGTGTGATAGTATCGTCTTCAAGATACCGGAAGATGACGATACCGAGTTTGAAATCGATCCCCTTCTCTTCAAATACGGTTACCATTGTTGTTAATTGTCTGCCGACAGCGCGTATATTATCAATCATACTGCCGCTTATATCAAGCAGAAAGATGATATCTACTGCACTATCAGGGTCAGTATCTGAAATACTTTCGGCGATACCTGTCAACGCTTCTCCCATTTCTCCATCTCTGTCCACAGGTTTAGCAGGAACATCTAATTTTTCTTGTAAGGTGTCTAAGTTTTCTTCATCTGTTAACGTTGAAACGGATATTGTAGGAGATTGCACGCTTGGTACAGCTATAGATTTCCATTCAGGTTTTTTTGTGCTTGTATCTGATAAGCGTGTTTCAGCAAAAGGCAGGTCTGCCTCTGTACCGAAACCGATTGATGCGTTTTCAGTCGTTACGCGTTGGGTTACGTCTATCGGTTCAACATGATTCTGGTTTCTGACTTGGGCAGACTTGGAAGAGACTGGACGCCGTTTAGGCATAGAACGTTTCCGTTGACTACTCGTATGAAAACGTCTGACTGTTGTAACTTTTAAAGCGTCGTTGAGTATTGTTTCAGGGAGCATCATCGGTCGGTACCAGGTGATATAACTCAAACTTATCAATGCTATTGCAAGTGCGTGCAATGTTACCGATAAGAGAAAGGCGCGCCGAGTTCTTCTACGTTTGTGGTATCGTTGGTATGTAAATTCATAAAAAACCATCTTTCTCTCCTAACGAGGTCTATTCAGAAATTATGGAAACTGTTCCCTGATTTCCATCCACATGCAATGTCTGTCCATCTGCCATTGATCGGGTTGCGTCAGCGATATTTACAACTGCGGGGACTCCATACTCTCTTGCGACCACTGCACCGTGCGATAGCATTCCACCACGTTCCATAACCAAGCCAGCAGCTTTAAGGAAGAGGGGTGTCCATGCTGGATCAGTTGAAGGACAGACGAGAATATAATCCTTGTCAGTTGGATTTATGTCTGAAGGACTCAGTAAAACTCGTGCATTTCCTTTTGCCTCACCTGCTGAAACACCGAGACCTGTAAATGTTTCCGATGCGTTTATCTGTTCATGCTGACCAATGCCATTCAATGCATCACTAAATATAACGTCTGGCAACGGAATTTGGATTAGTTTTTTTCGCTGTTCTTTTCTTTTAACAATCAGATCGTTATACCTTTCTCCGTTAATTAATCCTTCTAATTCATCTGGTAGGAGATAGAAAATGCCTCCCTCCAGTTTGTACCGGGTATCCAATTCAATCAACGTTCTACGTATCTGTTCGTATCCGAGCATCAAGTAGAATTTTGCTGTCTCTCTGAAAGGCATATATCGTCTTGTATAATCCAATTCAATTTCAATCTGTTTTTTCAATTTCTTATGCGTTTCAAGCAATTTGTTAAGTTCTATCAGTGCGGTTTCTCGTTGCTCCCTTTGCCGTTTAAAATGCTGATTTTCACTTTCTGATGTATCTGTGGGTTTCTCCTTCAGTTGTGAGTATGACTGAATAATCTGTTTAAGATATGTTGTATCTTCCCGCCATCTCGGCTCTGCGAGTTCAAATTCACCGACAGCGCGGTGTCCGTAGTCGTTTAGAAAATCTTTGAGAGACATTTCTTCGTTGGCTACCTGCCATAGTTTATCATTCGTTTCAATTGTCAGATTTCCTGACTCACCGCTAATAAGTCTACTCGCCAATCCTTTCGCTTCATTTTCATTCATACATTTCATGAGTATATTTTCTAATCTTTGTAGAGAAAATGCGGCGAGAAGTGTAGCGATAAGTGCTTTCGGTGCAAACGCGTCTAATGTTTTCTGTGTCCATTCGCTGAATTTCTGGACGAGTTCTCTGTCTGAAAGTTCCGTATAAGAAACATGCTGCTCTGATCTCACCATCTCATGAAAGTTGGGTAGCTCATGTTCTCTCAGAATTTTATCATAGTTAGACCGACATTTGTTCAGTTGCAATTCTGCTCTCGTCATTCGGATAATATGTTGTGGCAGTTTCACCCAGAATGAAAGTGTGCTGTGCTTGATATCTGTCTTCGCTTGTGCGTACAGTGCTTTCTGAGGATTCTGTTTTAGTTCTGCAAAATCGTGAACTAAGGGAAATCCATCAAAGAAGAGTTCTGCTTCGCGATTCAGATTTACGTATATTCTGCCGCAGATAATATCTAAAATTCCATTCTCATCAACGTGTTTGCTCGGATGGAAACCTAAACTGCGATATGCCTTACCTAAGCCACCTTGTCCTGACATAAAGTCTTTTATTATTTCCCACGTCATAGGTAAGGGTGCGGGTAAGACCTCTGCTATATTGTGATGACTCCATACAGTGTCTCTCCCGTCGGCAATTCGTTCAAGCGAACTGATTTCCGATTGAATAAGTTTCTGTATCTCTTCATCTGAATGAAGTATAGCCTGTGTTTTTACTGTAATCGGTCTTGCCTGCAACAGGACAATCTTGTCACCTGCGAGTGCCCATTCAACATCCATCGGTTGATCATATAGGTTCTCAACTTGAAGACCGATCTGATACAGTTCCATCAACTGGTCATCCGAAAGACTTTGGGTATTTTGTTTGCTCTCTGGTATACCCTGCACACCGACCTCGGTGATCATCTCTTTTTTTGATGCAATGTCTTTCTTTAGTATCTCACCTGTTTTGCGCGAGATTTGGAAACTATCTGGTGTGATAGAACCTGAAACAACAGATTCACCCAATCCCCAATTTGATTCAACGATACAGACATTCTCGTCATACGGACTCACAGTAAACAGGACACCAGACACATCGGCTGCACACATCTCTTGCACAATCACAGCCATTAACAAACCATCATCTTGAATACCTTTTGTTTTTCGGTAGTTAATTGCTCTTTCAGACCAGAGGGAAGACCAACACCTTTTTATGCAGCCAACAAGTTCATCATCCTCTACGTTTAAGAATGTATCTTGTTGTCCGGCGAAGCTTGCGTCTTGTAAATCTTCAGCGGTGGCACTGGATCGAACAGCGACTTTACCTCTATTGAGTGTTTCTCTTGCTGTGTGTATCGCTTCAATTATGTTGGGTTCTAAGGTTAGGTCTATTATATTTTCAGGAGTCTGCTCTGACAGACCTTTAACTGAAGAGCTAAATACATCGGTGGTGACACAGCATCCTGGTGGGACGTTGAATCCTGCTTGGGTTAATTTGCCGAGATTTAGTGCTTTCCCGCCAACAAGCATCAGGTCATTTTCCGCAATATCTGAGAAGTGTTTGATTAATTGCATCAGTCCTAATTGTTTATTATATGTAACCAGAACTCTACACACTCCGCACTTGCCGATGCTATTTCCTTATCAACATTTTCCGGGTTGCAGTAAAATCACCAGCTTTGAGTGTATAGAAATAGATTCCACTTGCCACGGGTTTACCTATTTCATTCTTACCGTTCCAATATGCTGCGCGGGTACGACTTCTATAAATACCTGCAGACTGATGTCCTAATGCTAATGTGCGGACAACCTGACCCGTTACAGAATGGATCGTCATATACACTTCAGATGGTACTGCTAACTGATAAGGAATCCATGTCTCTGGATTGAACGGGTTGGGATAATTGGCAAATAGTGCTGTTTTCTCTACTGTATTCTCAACGAGTTTCTCTGCAGTTAAAAGGACAAGGAGGTCTTCTAAATATGTTATACCTTCCTGAAATTCAATTGAACCGTCATATTCGTCCCATGCAAGTGCAATCCAATTTTCTACCAATGCAGGAGAAAGCGGAGCAGATCCTTCATTATTCGTTTGAGTACCTAAATGCTGTGCTACAAAAATCAGATCTTTAATGTCAATTACACCATCGTCGTTTGTATTTGCAGGTGATCCATCAACCTTGAGTGATCCAAAATATCTTGAGACTTCAATCATATCCAAGATACTCACTCTACCATCACCATTCACATCAGCACGGTGAGGAACTGGTGCACGATAATTAGGAACACGCGCCTCATATTCTGTAGCAGGATCAAGTCCAAAAAACCCTGACCACCAGCCTTTACCTTCATAAACTGCAACCAATAAGATGTTCTCTCCCTTTTTTAACGAGACAGGTATCGGTTGATCTTGATAGTCTTCAGCATCACGGTCAACTGCGTTTTCATGAATCAATGTCCCATTGAACCATACTTTTACTGCATCACCACTCCCCACATGGAGTCTCGACTGTTGTGCTTGTAAGGAATCTAAGACGATTGAACCGTAAGCAACATGATGATTGATATCATCTATGCCGAGTCCAATCTTATTTACAAGGTCATTGATGTTGTTCCCACCCCTGCGTGAGAGAATGCCGATTTTCCATACTTTTTTCCCAACCGAAACACCCTGAACAGCCCCTTGCGTCGCGACCATTTGTTCAGTTACAGTCCCATTACTTGCCTGATCTAAAAAATCTATCCCAGATTCAGCTGCTTCTTTCCCACTTCTGCCATCCGTAGGTACTATCACCCACAACCAGGGACCTAAAATCTTTGGAGGATCAGTGGCAAAACCGGGGTTGTTGTTGCGAATGATAGATACACCACGACGTTCTAATTCATTCAACGGTGAAAAATTTATTATTTCATTGTCTTGCAGATCTAAAACGATCAAACTCGGTAATGCTGCAAGTGCTGTTACATCGGTTATCTCGTTCTGTCTTAGACTCAGATGTGTTAAACCTGTTAGAGTTGCTAACGGTTCTATATCCTCTATGTCGTTATTAACAAGGTACAGTTCTCGCAAACCTGTTAACCCCTCTAAAGGGGAAAGATCAGATATTTCTCCATTGCAAATCTCTATTCTACGAAGTTTCGGTGGACTTGCCAAGGGTGTGAGATCTAATATAGGTGTTCCACAAGAGCTAAAATTCCGTAAACTTAATAGGTTTTCCAATGGGGACAAGTCAGCAGATGGGTTGTTGCTCATCGTTATATTGACGAGCCTGTTTAGATTGGAGAGGGGTGATAAATCTCTTATTACATTGTTTGAGATATTTAGATTCACTAAATTGATGAGTCCTGACAGAGGTGTTAAATTGGAAATTGAGTTATTATCAATTGCCAGCGTTTCCAGTGTAATTTTACCCGCAAGAGGCGAAATATCGGTAATCGCGTTTGCACCCAATTGCAGATTATTGAGTTGGGTCAATTCCGCAAGATCGGATATGTCATCTATCACATTATTGCGGAGGTTAAGTACCTGTAATCTGCTGGCAAAAGCAAGTCCTGTCAGATTTCTAATCTCTCTGTTCTCTGCTGTTAGGTTTACTAACGTCTCCATATCCGCTTTTGTTATCTGTTCACCTGCTGTTTTATCTAAAGCTTCTTCAACAGCAGTCCGTAAGTTTGCGTCGGGAATATCTACATTTTGTGCGGATATATCTATTGGCATAAGATAAAACGTCAGACAAAATATGAATACATAAGTGAATGATGTTGATCTGTTCATTCAGTTTGTCTCCTCAGTGATATGAGTTATAATACAGGGCACTTAGCAGCGTGTCCTTGCATACTATTTCCTTATCAACATCTTGCGGGTTGCAGTAAAATCACCAGCTTTGAGTGTATAGAAATAGATTCCACTTGCCACGGGTTTACCTATTTCATTCTTACCGTTCCAATATGCTGCGCGGGTACGACTTCTATAAATACCTGCAGACTGATGTCCTAATGCTAATGTCCGAACTAATGTGCCATTTGCAGCATAGATTGTTAAATTTACCTCCGCTGCAGCTGCGAGGTGGTAAGGTATCCAGGTCTCTGGATTGAAGGGGTTCGGATAATTAACAAGCAACTTTGTTTTATTTGGGACTGTAATTGTTTCCAAGAGTATCTGGAGATTTGCGATTCCTTCTCGGAAAGCAATAGAACCGTCATCTGCATCTTGTGCTTGATCAATCCAACCTGCTACTAATACTGGTGTTAACGCGCCGTCCTTCATTAATACTAAGGTAGGAGCAGACGCAGTTGATTCCTCGAAGTTTTGTGCAACTGCGATCAGGTCTAAGATGTTGATATGACCATCACCGTTTACATCCGCTCGTGGACTGTCAGATGCATTTGATCCGAAGGATTGTGCGACCTGTATCAGATCCATAATATCCACAATGTCATCCTGATTCACATCCACATCCAGTCTGGGTTCGTCCCCCGTCACAGTGATGAGGAGTTCTGGCGTAACAGAAGAAATCTCTTGACTACTGCGGGTTCCAGCCTCAAAGTTCTCAAGTGTTAACAGAGATTCTCCGGTACCAATTACAGTAAAACGGACTGAACACAACGTACCATTTCCATTGACTCCACTACCGTCAAGTCGTATTGCATTGATACCGACGATTTTCCCATTATCGTTCTGAATTGTACCGCCATCAAAACGGGGTTCTATTTCTTCAGAAGTCAGGAAATCACCTTGGCTGACTTCTACTGCCTTGAGTACTTTCGGATTAAACACGAGGTCTGCTTGCCAACCTGCTAAATTTCTCACATTTTCTGTATTTAGGTTTAACGTGAACGTGTCCCCGACTTCATAGTTTGTTGCCTCAGTTTCGAACACGAATCTTGTGCCGGGTCGGAATACAGTATATTGTGTATCTGGTGCAAAACCGAAATACCCGCTGAATCCACCGTGTCCGTGGTTGTCGATTGCAACTAATAGTGCATTTTGTCCCTGTTTCAGCGTCACAGGGATGACATCTTCGTAATTGTTCGTCCCGCCACGGTTGCTGAGTACTTTGTGCACCAATTCACCATTCAGCCATACCTTGACAGAATCATCACTCCCGATGAACATTCTTGTCTGTTGTTCACTTGGAGAATCTAAAATAACGGAGCCGTAAATGATATGGTCATATATTTCTGATCCTGTCCCCCAGCCGAGGGACTCAGTCATGATGTTGATATTATTCCCTGTCGTCTGAAGATGATGCCATGTCCAGACGCTTTCTCCGACTGCCTTTCCAGCGATAGCACCGTTGGTGGACACCTTTATTTCTGTCGCTGCGCCTCTGGATGCCCGTGCAAGAAAGTCTGTATTTTCATCTAATCGTGTGCCCGGGACAATTACCCATAACCACGGTCCTGTTATCTTTCTCCCACCTGTCGGGAAGCCTGGATTTCCTACCGTGCGCACAAAAGTATTGGGGGATAATTGACTTATAAATGAAAAGTCGGCTATTGCGTTGTTCCGAAGGTCCAACCGTTCCAAGTTAGTCAAATTCACGAGTGAGGTCACATCTGAAATGACATTGTTTTCAAGGTATAACACCTCCAAATTGGTTAACCCCGCAAGCGGCGACACATTCTCTATAATATTGGCATCAAGATTCAGTGTTGTTAGGTTCTTCAGGTTGCTCAGCGGTGACAAATCAGATATCCCGTTATTTACTAATTCTAACCACTCTAATTGGGTCAGTTCTTCCAATGGGGTTAGATCTGAAAGGCTACATCCATGAATCTCTAATCGCGTCAGAGCAGTTAGTCCTTCAAAAGATGGGAGTTCAGTTGTCAATCTGTTGTTACCATATTCTATCCAATTCAGGCGTGGTAAAGATGATAAAACTGAGAAATCTGTTATAGGTGTACGCCAAGCATCTATCCGTTGTAGAGATGTAAGTTCTGCCAAGGGTGACACATCTGTTATCGGATTACCCGTAATACCTATGCCTTCCAATTTTGTTAGCTTCGTCAAAGGAGACAAATCTTCTATCTGATTCTGCTCGAGTCCTAACCAATCCACTCGAATTAGGTTCTCCAACGGCGTAACGTTTGTTATCTGATTACCACGAAGTTTGATGTTATTCAGCTGAGTTAAACCTGCTAACGGAGATAAGTCTGATATAGCGTTGCGTCGAAATTCTATCCGTTCCAAGTTTGTTGCAAATTGGAGTCCCCTTAAGTCACTAATCCCTTGGTCATCTGCTACAATAATCCTCAACCTTTCCATATCTGTCTTAGCAATAGTAGCGTCGGGTGCCATGTTGAGTGTACTTCTAATTGCATGGCGTAGGTTCAGGTCAGGGATTATAACTATACCTCCTATCTCTTCATCTCGGCCTCCAGGTTCATCAGGTCGGATGTCATCATACACAATAGAAATCACATCCTCGAATTTTGCTGTCCAATCATCTCGTTTCATTCGTCCGTTTTCAACCGTTAGTTGTACTAAGTCTTGTAAACGCGGATCATCGTTTATCCTGTTAAGGAAGTCTGCTGTTTTTAGTCCGACAGCGGATGCAGCGTGTGCTGCACTGACGGGTTCTTGAAATGCATCAAAGAAACGGTGCACAGGTTCAATATCTTTAATGTCTCCACCTGTCGCTTCAAGTGCTACCTTATAACGTTCCGCATCCTTGTTTACAAGTGCATTCATCTCCGATATTTCCACATAGAGTCGTAATGCATGGTCTCTATCAGGTAGGTTCGTCTTCGCTTCTATTACTGCACGCACCTCATCTTCAAACGTCTTCATCCCTTCTGTGTGACAACCGATGCATGAAATCCCATTTCGCACATCGGGAGGACTTGCAGCAGGGTTAGAAACGATGTTAGTCGGAGCGACATCAAGTTTTTGACCATTAGCATCTACAAGAAAGTATGCCTGCAAACCGTTCGGCAGATTGAAGATAATTTCGCCACCATCATGCGTAAAGTTAAGGGGATAGTCAAAGACATTTTGTGTGCCTACACTTCCAGCGAAATCGTAGCTTTTCCAATAGGCACCATATCGAGATCTGTGACGTTCAACAACCCGATTGTTTTGTGAAACACCGGAATCGTTGAATCCTGCACGCCAAACACGAATACCGGGGGCATCCTGTAGATTTCCTGCAACATCCACATCAAGATTGGTTTCCAACTCGCGGTCTGTATCGGGTAATCCAAGGATGTCGTTGTAAAGTGGTGGCACGGATGCAGTGGCAAGAAACCAATCCACATGGACAAACGGCACATTACACGTCATTGCTTCACGCAAATTTGTCAGTTGTGTAAGCAATCTTTGTCTATCTTGAATACGTTCAATATTATCTGGAGATGCTTTTTCGATACTGGGTTCAATGCTATAGGGATATGCTTCTTCAATCTGTGTCCATCGATTCGTTCCGACCTCCCACTCGTAATCAGGGAGATTAATGTAAAAGATTGTCTCTTCCATGTCAATTGGAACCGGGTTGATGACATCAGCCCCCCAAGAGAGACTGTTTACCAGTTTTGAAAGCGCGTGTTGATAGTCTACGAGTGTGTCATCGGATTCACCTGCATTGTAAAGATGTGTCATTGTAAAATACCGTGCATAAGGACGGTCAAATGCTGCCAGCGTGTCCAAATGCTGTTGTATGGTATCGAGCATGGAATCAGTAGTTATGAAGGTACGATCTGGTTGGGCATCAACATTCCAATCAGGTGCTCCTGCTAGGATCCATTGACGGATCGTGTCAATTGCCTCTTGTGACAACGGATCACTGTTGAACGGCATACGTCTTAATGGATCAGTTTCTATTAACCTTTTATAGAACTCAGAATTAACAGGGTCCCCAGGAATGACAGAACCATCATCAATTATATTTGGATATTGTATGCGTAATTGCTCCGTGTAAGAACCACCTTCACCGTGGCAACCATTGCAGCTATTCTCAAATATTGCATACGCTTGTTGTGCAATGTTCTGTTGTGCATCAACACTTTGAAAACTCAATAGGAGCATAAAAAAAATACTAACAATAACCACACGCTTTACTATCTTCATTGCTTTTTTCTCCATAATGTAAAACGAGATTTATAGTGGACTTCAGAATAAATGATACACTCTACAGCGGGCGAGGAGACCTCGCCCCTACGCGGGGTGATCTTTGTAAATGCATAAATGTCTCATTAATTATTGACTTTACTTTATTTTAAAATTTGCATCTTACGTGTTGCGGTGAAATCTGCTGCGGATAAGGTGTAGAAGTAGATTCCGCTTGCTACAGGTTCACCACTGCTATTTGTGCCATCCCAATATGCTGCACGACTCTGACTCTTATACTCTCCTGCTTCCTGATGACCTATTACTAACGTTCTCACTATCCTACCGTTCGCAGCATAGATTGTCACACTCACATCAGCGGCTTCCGACAATTGATACGGTATCCACGTCTCTGGGTTAAACGGATTCGGATAGTTGTGAAGCAACATGGTCTTTTTAGGTATAAGCGATGTTAGCAGTTTTTGAAGATTGGCTATACCTTCTCTGTAAACAGTAGAACCGTCATTCTGTAACATCGCTTGCGATATCCACGATTGTATCATTGCCGGGACAGGTTCTGTAGTCTCTATCCTAACATCACGATTAGCATTTAAGCTTGGAGCGGAACCGTCCGTATCGCCAATATGTTGCGCGATTACGATAAGGTCTAAAATGCCAATTATGCCATCAGAATCCACGTCAGACTCAGGTGAAAAAGACGCATCTTTTCCTAAGAACTGTGATACATGCATTAAGTCTAAAATGTTCACCTGTCCATCCTGATTTACATCCCAAGTTAAAAACACACGTTCTTCCACAGTGATGACACATGCTGAACTATTTAAACGAATGATCTGCAAGTTGCTTGTGCCTGCATGATGGTTAACAAATCTGATGTGTGTATCACCGGCTGTTTTTGCAGTAAATGTCACGGATAGCAGCGTGCCTGTACCGTTTACGCCACCTCTTTTAAGACGAATTGAACCTACATTTTTGATTTCTCCAACTGTGTTATCAATTGTTCCTTTAAGAAAGTAGGTCTCCGTATTTCCTTCCTTCAAGAACTCACCTTCCTTTACCTCAATTGCTTCAAGTGCGGCTGGATCAAATACAATATCAGAGAACCATCCAGCAAAATCAGTTGCGTCTTCTACATTGAGTTTTAGAGTAAACGTATCAAGAACACGAACAGGGACTTCATCTATTGAACAGGAAAGGAGTGCACTATTCAGTTCCGTTACAGTTACGATAAGCTCTGGAATATCCAGCATGATTTCTTCTGAATTGCTGGAATATGCATATAAGTCCTTAAGTGTCACTCGCGCTTGTCCACTTGCCTTTGCTGTGAATACGACTGACAGTAATCTACCTGAACCTTTTACACCTTTTTCAGCGAGGCGTGTAACACTCAGACCCGTAATCTCACCTGCAGTGTTATTGATTCTGCTATTTCTAAAGCGAGTTGATACATCCCCTTCTTTCAAGAAATCTCCTTCAAGGACTTCAGAGGCTTCAAGTATGTTGGGATCAAACAGAAGTTCACATTCCCAATCGGATAAGTCAACAAATTGATGAGCGTTGAGATGGAGTGTAAATGTGTCTCCAACATTAATAGAATTTATATCTGTTGACAGGGACAATGTTTGACCGTTGTCATTTTCCTCATCCACGGGGGTCTCAACAACAGATATTATTATTTCGGGGATATTTAGTGGGATTGTTTCCAATTCATGTGTTCCTGCTTGAAGATTACTAAGTGTGATTCGACTATTCCCAACCGTCTTGGCAGTGAAGGTTATTGAAAATAGACTACCCGTGCCGCTCGTGCCACCCAGGGCGGTTCTTACGGCATTGATATTGGTAATTCTTCCGGTGACGTTGTCATTGTCAATTACAGCCGGCAGTGAGAATGAAAGCGCATCTCCGACATCCAGAAAATCGCTAATGATCACCTCATCTGCTTCAAGGACTGCCGGATCATATTCAACATCACATTGCCATCCTGCCAAGTCGGTGATGTTCTCCACATTTAGATGCACCGTAAACGTAGCACCAACATGTATGGGTGTTCCTTCTAAAGAGAAGGAGAGAATTGTATTTTGATTTGCATTATTTTGATTGTTAGCAGTCTGTGCAGATGTCACTACAGGAATAACCAAAAACAGAATGAGACAGAAACTAAGTATAAATACTGGACTGAACTTACTTTTAACTATAACCATTTAATTTCATTACCTTTCACATATCCAAAGTTTGGACAATTTTAAGTTCTTTAGAAACAATAAACAGAAAAGCACATATCCTTTCAGAATAAACTATTTTATTCAAAGGATAATAATGAATTGAATTATCAAACTCACGTTCAGTAAGGTCGAAATACCTCCAGATCCGGTATCATACGGAAGTGGCGGATGTTTTTAGTATAAAGTATTGTTTCCTGCTCAAGAACAGTCGCTGCTATCAGCGCATCTGCCATTAGTAGTCCATGACTTAAAGCAAATGTTTCTATTAGTTGATATGCAATTTGCGAAGAAGTTACAGTAATCGGTAGAATGGTAAAATTCTGTAAAAACTTCAAGATATGATTTAATTCAGTTTTGTTCCGACAACCAACTACTAATTCAATAGCAGTGATAATGCTTACTCGTATGTCAGCATCCTGATGGCCTGTCAAGAATCTAATTGAATCATCGTTGCCTTTTGATACATCAATCAAAATATCTGTATCAATTATTCCGTTCTTGTTATCCGTTCTAACCATTTTTCTCGCTGTTTTCTTACCCACGCCACACTGTCTTGCATGTCCTCCCTATCAGCCCACATGCCAATGAAAGATGAATTGGCAAAATCTTCTTTCTTATCAGGTAAACTGTCCTTATCGTCATCTGTTTCAATCGGTTCTATCTGAATCAGAATTCTTGTACCCTCGGGTAACGACAGCGGCTTAGATAAAACAATACCTCCATTATTTACCTCTCCCTGCTCTATTATAATAGCCATCCTTCACCTACCTTGTTGCTAAGCGAATATAAACCGTGCTGATTCTAACCTACTTCATTAGCCACATTTTCCGAACACTCTTGACATTTCCCGCTTCAAACTGATAAAAATAGATTCCACTGGAGACAGTTTCCCCGGCAGTATTCTTACCATCCCAATACAACTTTCTTTCACCATGTGCCTGATGACCGAGTTTAAACTTTCGCACCAATTCTCCTGTTGCGGAAAATATGGAAACCTGGACATCGCTTGATTCTGATAGTCTATAAGGTATCCACGTTTCTGGATTAAATGGATTAGGATAGTTTTGAAATACCTCTGCTTTTCTAACTTTTCCCCATGTTGTACTCAGTTTCCCTGCAGGTTCAACGGGTGTCATGACATCACCCTTTTCAGTAAAAACGAATAGATCATAAGTACCGAGATTTTCATAAGTTTCAACAGTTCCCGATGGCCACGTCAACGTAATAGAATCGATGCGAGATGTACCTGCAAGACCAAATTCAAGCTCTAAACTGTCACTACCGAGAAACCCGGTGCCGCAGATTAACTCTTGCGTTTGAACGATGCCACCGGCTCTGAGAGCAACCCGTGTTCCGATTCCATCGGGATTGCTTTCTGTTCCGATCAACCTAATTGTGATACGCTGATGCTTGGCTAAGTTGCGACGCGTAGCAGGATAATCGGACTTAAAGGGAGGGTCAAGATCATTTATGAGGAGTGTATTACCAGTGTTATTCACAACGAAAAAATCGACATCCCCATCGTTATCAAAATCGCCTGCTGTTGCCCCACGACCGACTACATCAACATTTGTATTTAGCGAATCGGAACGATCCACAAACTTCCCATTCCTATCATTATGGTATAAACGGTTGCGATTGGTTTTCTGTGAATTATCAACATTTCCATTAACTACGTATAGATCGCGCCAACCGTCGTTATCATAATCAACAAAGGTTGCATACCACCCTACGCCTACGTTTGCTACTCCTACCTGTTCTGCAACATTTGTGAAAGTGCCATCACCGTTATTACGCCACAGCAGGTCTTCATCATAGTTCGTGACGAATAGGTCAAGGTCAGCATCATTGTCGTAATCTCCGACACAAAGTCCCATTGCGCCAGTAGGTTTATTTCTAATGAGCGTGACAATCCCAGACTGTTCGGATACATCTTCAAATGTGCCATCTCCTCTGTTCCGATAGAGTTTATCGGGCCCGTGGTCATTCGCAACGAAGATATCTTGCCACGTATCGCCATTATAATCAAAGAAAACAGCCCCCCATCCGATACCTTCATCAGCCACGCCAGCATCAACAGCAACATCTTCAAATGTACCGTCCCCAAGGTTCCGGTATAGGACGTTTGTCCTCGGTTCAGGATCAAAAACTAAGAGCGATGCAGGACGTCCCCAATTTGTGATGTAAATGTCAAGCCAACCGTCGTGATCGTAGTCAGCAACTGCGGCATTCGTCCCGTGCAGTTCATTTGTGATCATCGCTGTCTGACTGACATCTGTGAAAGTGCAATCTCCGTTGTTTCTGAAGAGAAAGTTCGGTCCTGCACAGGTGACGAACAGGTCCCGCCACCCATCATTGTCATAGTCAAACCAGACGCATCCGCGTCCATTTGGCGTATTGGCAACCCCTGCTTGTTCTGCTATATCCGTAAACGTTCCATCACGATTGTTGTGGTAAAGTGCATTGGGTAAACCTCCATCACCAACAACGAAAATGTCAAGCCAGCAGCCATCGTTATCATAATCAACTGAGGCGGTTCCGGGACCCATCCAGGTCCCGGAATTTTCATCAATTGGCGTTTCTCGTTGAACAACCCCTGCGACTTCACTCACATCGGTGAAAGTCTGACCGTAAAGATGAGGAGTCAGACATAAAGAGAGCCATAGGATTATGTAGAAACGCATCATGTATTTCCTCCTTAATATCTGGTTTTTACTGATCCCCATGTGGTAGTTGCTTTACCGCCCGGTTCAACAGGGAAGGGGTTCATGTTATCCCTGAAGTATTCGTACTCTACCTCAAGAGAACCGGAACCTGCTGCTACTCCAGCGTAAATACCGAGCCAAAGTGGTGGGGTTAGTCCAAAAGTACCTTGACCAATGCTCACCCAATCATTATCTTCTGCAGTTTGGTACCAGGCAGTATATGTATCCCCCTCTTTCTTGAGACGTAGTGCTATATCGACGTCTTCAAAGTCGCCAAACTTATCTGACCACTGAACATCACCTGGTCCCATACCTGCTCCAAGTCTTTGATATTGTATCACTGCTTTTGGACCTGCACCTTGTGCCCAGAATTTGATGGTTACCCAATTATTGTCCCCTGGACTTTTTACAAGGAGACCATTAACAGCGGAACTAGTGCTCCATCTTGCAAAGAATCGGGTTTCAACATCAAACATATCGGTATCGGTTTCTTGATACAGAAAGTGACTGGCATCACTTGTCCAAATATTGCGGTTAGGTTCACAATCCATGTATAGATAATCCTTCTTCGTTTTACCAACATCCCACGTTGGTGGTTCGTTTTGCCATTTCCAATTAGAATTCTTCAATTTGTTGCCTTCAAACGGGTCCCCGAATGAAGTTTGTGCGACGGCATTACCTGTCCACATAACAGTAACGGTAAATACAATTAGGATAACACATCCTAATACATTTCTCAAATAACTACGGTTTTTCATATTTTTATCCTCCTATCCACAATTGTAAAACTAATGATAGGCTTTTGTCAACGAAATTAAGACAGGACTTACGCATTCCCCTTGATAAGGGGGGTTAGGGGGGTTAAAAGTCGTTATTTCAATGATATTTTAGTAATTTAACCCCCTAAATCCCCCTTATCAAGGGGACTTTAAGAGAAACTGCGTAAGTCCTGTAAGATATTCTTGCAGGTGGAGGTATTGATTGCTATAATATAGACTATGACACTTCTTGAAGCAATACTCCTTGGCATACTACAAGGATTGACCGAATTTCTACCTGTAAGCAGTTCAGGCCACCTTGTCTTAGCACAACATTTCCTTGGCCTGAAAGAACCGTTGGTCTTTTTTGATGTGATGCTACATGTTGGTACATTAGCTGCAATTATTGTCGTTTACCGTGGTGCGATAGGACGATTGGCATCAGGCAGCATTTCAACACTGACATCAAAAACGTTCTTTCGCAACCCAAGCACTACGTTAAATTCTTCTCATGAACTTAGATTTATTGGGTTGATTCTACTGGGTTCTATCCCTACGGGTATTATCGCTGTTCTGTTTAAGACGCAATTGGAGTCTTTCTTTGAGGAAGTTGTTTTCGTAAGTATCATGTTAATCCTTACGGGTGTTATACTTCAGTTGCCAAGACTACGTAGAGAAGATGTGAATAATTTAGAAATTTCATCTAAAAGGATTAAATCGTGGCATGCACCATTGATCGGTATAGCACAAGGATGTGCTATCACACCCGGTATCTCTCGATCCGGATCAACAATTTCAATCGCGTTGTTGTTGGGAATACCTGCTAAACTTGCTGCTGAGTATTCCTTCCTTTTGTCAATTCCTGCCATACTTGGTGCGGTCGCGTTAAAGATTCCGGATATAGCAGATACTTCAATGCCGTTATATATTTTAGGTGCAGGCATGTTAACGGCATTTGTCGTTGGTTATATCGCTTTACGTCTGCTTTTGGTTGTGCTAAACCGTGGGCAGTTTTCGCTATTTACATATTACTGTATTGTTTTAGGACTTGTTTCTCTCTTAATTGAGATAATCCTGTAAGCAACATGTCGCGAGTTTAATATTTTAATGGCGTTCCTCTACCCGACGGACGAAATAATGGGTGTGTAAAGTTTTTGGACTGACGTCATGATGAACCTGCACAAAAAAGTATCTGCTCAGAATTTAGTGTTATTAAACCGTAGCACATTTTACCGCAAATTCATTATGTATTTCTTGTAACTATATGTTAATTTTCATTCTTATAAAATGTTACGAATTTCTTACAGTTCGTAACATTGGTAAATTGGCTTTTAGACCAGTGATTGTATGGTTTCATTAGGGTTAGAATCGGATCCTCAAAAAAATGTGTTTGTTATCACACTGTAATATTTTCATTTCTGTTCGTTCTGTTGCTAATTGAGTTATAGTAAAGTGTAAGATTCTGTCATTTAAGACTTGTGCTCTGTGACGTGCGTTCAGGTTAGGATTGTATGCTGTTCGGTTGTAAATATGCATGTAAGATTTCTCTCTTAGTAAATTGTGATATGTAGAGTAACAACGATGTCGTGAATTGTATTATAACACAGACATAAAGCGTTGTCAAGTTAAAAACCACGAAATTGTATATTTTTTATATTTTTTGTAAATTAGTTTGGGGGAACTGGACACGAATTTTTCAGAATCTCGGATTACGCGGAGAACACGCCAGTTACACAGATGGGCGCGGAAGGGTTTTTTGGTAATTTCAAGGTATTTTAGCAATCATCAGGTGCTCTATAAGCTAAGGACAGAGGAGATTGTTAATTTCAGATCTCTATTGGACGAGAACTTTATGCACCTACCGGCCTGGGAACATCCTTAAATTGCTGCAATGTAACCAAAACTTTACACATCCGTTACCATGTTTATGATTGCAACAAGCCTCTGTTTGTGTTAAACATGCAAACCAGCCCTGTCATACTTACTCTATGGCAGTGCTACGCGCTGATCGTGCTTTTGTAACAGTTAGCACTATCGGCGCGCCCCGAAAGGGGCAGCGTGCCCAGGTGTAACACACTCCAAAAGTATATTTCTAACACCTTATGTAAAGTCTATAGGACTTCACATTTTATGTCAATAGACAAAGTGAACTAGGGTGTGTAAAGTTTTTGGCCTGACGTCATGATGAACGTCATACTGCTCAAGAAAGTATCTGCTTAGAATTTGGCGTTATCAAACCGTAGCACATTCATCTTGATTGTGCTACGAAGCTGGTCCCCCTACGCGATAATGTTTCTGCTCAGCATTGGGTCTTATCAATGTTATTCAGAGAGATGCATTGAAAGATGGTTGTTGTCCAAAGAAGCACAATCAAGATGAATGTGCTACAGATATATCACGCTGTTTGATTGGTAGAGAGGGTAATGGTGGCTGAAGTGTGTTAGGCACAATCAGGATGAATGTGCTACGGATAATTTACCAATATGTATTTAGTAATACCTCCATAAGAATTAACTGAAGCACTAACATTCCTGAGACCCAGAAAAAATCGGAACGAGGGCGTTCTGTAAGGTATTTCGCTACTGGTATAACAAAGAACGGTACCATAAAGATCCAAATCCGTTCTACTTCCATCGTAAACAACGTTGAGAATGTAAAGAAGAGAAGTGTCATCAGGAATCCGATGTTGAATGTGTCGGATTCTTCTGTACGTAATAGCCACGATCTACGTTCTTCACTGTTTTCATTCTCTGTTAAAACAGAGTTCTGTTTCCAATCCTTGACAGTCTTAACCATTTGTCGTAACCATACAGTCGTTATAGGAATTCCTACACCAATTAGGAAAGCAAATAGGTTTGCGAAACTCAGATGTAAATATCTGTTGATGCTTTCATACCCAGTTCCCATCCCTCTTTCGTCCTTTTTGATGGATAGCCAAAGTGCCTCAAACGGTTGGAAACCTGTCAATACATACAGTATAAAATAGAATCCGATAAAACCTATCGCCGCAAAAGCCAACATCTTCAGGTATTGCACGAATCGCTTCCGTTCTAATAAAGGGATGACGCATAAAAAGACACCTATGACTACGGTGGAATACGTCATGAACATGCCAAGTGCAAGACTAATACCAGTGAGAAAGCTATAAGGTCTGAATAGGTCTAACGGGATGGTGGGGTCCGTTTCTCGTTTTCTCGCTTCGTAGAACAGATACAGACTGAGGATCGGAAATACACTAAAGGGGCCATCCATTGATGTCGTTGTGAACATCACGAAGTTAGGCGTAATGAGAAACAGCAGAAGCGCGTAGAGTGCTACTTTCTTATCGTAAAGACGTTCTGCAAGTTTGTAGAATGGGATTACCGTGAGTGCCGTAAAGAGTATTGATAGCAACGATGTAGACACGAGATTATAACCGAAAATCTTACTGACAAGCCATAGGAAAACTACGCCGCCGGGGGGATGTGTTCGGGTGTGACCAGAAAGATGATCGAAGAGTTCGCGATTGGTAAAATCTCTGAGAAATACCCTTAGACCCATTTCATCTATAAATGGCACATCAGCATAGTATTCCTGACCTGAACGGGTATAGGGTTCATATAGCTTTAAAATCTGTTCTGTATCAGTTTCCGTTGGTATTTCATGATATCCATCAATCAATGCTACACTAATATTTATAGCGATGAAACATACAATTGCTATTGTGATTAGGGTGCGCGAGTTAATGTTGTCGGGTAGTAGGCTAAGCTTTAGAAATTTGTAGCACAGGAATAAGAATCCGATACATACAATTAGTGCAGGAAGTAACCAGAAACTAACACTGAATTCGGGAGAGGCATAGAGTGGAACGAAGTGGTGAGCATAGTTGACTGCACCGAGGTCCAGTCCAGTTTCGCGCATGATGTATTTCAGTATTATATGATAAAACAGAAAAAATAGCGCGATGATAGCAGTTTGTCCGACAATTGATCGGATCGCTTTTTGCAGATGACGCATTATTTACAACCTAAGGCTCGACATCTTTTACACAACGTACCCCGAAATCGTTGTAATACCTGGTTATTGCAGACTCACTGTTGCGGAGTGATACGCGTACAACGATGGCAGTACAGGCGCGGGAGCCGCCACGTAACACACGATTTGAAGCAATAGTTTCTGCGTTTTCAATGATCCATTCGATGTTGTTTGTGCTTGCCATAGCCTCCTTGCTCGGTAAAATGAGATTATTTTCAAACCAGTCAACTGCGGTTGCACCTAACACTGGATTCTTATACGGGGATTTTGAATAAAAGGAAGGATCATGTGCATCAAGACACCATTCCCACACGTTCCCTGCCATATCGTGGAGACCGTAAGGATTCGGTTGGTAGCTTCCCACAGGTGCATTCCATCTGAAACCGTCATCTACAAACATGTCTGCATTATTTTTACCTGAGTTTCTATCAGAGAAATTACATTGTGAACCATCTGGAACATCGTTCCCCCATGGATACATTTTACCTTGCAATCCTCCGCGTGCTGCCTTTTCCCATTCAGCTTCTGTCGGTAGTCGCTTACCAGCCCATTTGGCATACGCCATCGCATCATGCCAGCTTAGACAGACGGCAGGATGATTATCGGTAGGTGAATAAGTTGCTACCACAGAACGCAGTGGTTGATAGCCTGTCGCAGCGACAAACTTTTTGTATTCACCCACGGTCACCTCGTGTATATCCATATAGAATGCATCAACGTAGACTTTGTGAACAGGTCTTTCCTCGTCTTTGTAGTTATTACTTCCCATGAGAAACTCACCTGCAGGAATCAGGACCATCCCTTCGGGTGCTTCTGGTTTTTTGTCTTCTTCCACCTTAGTTTTGTCATCTTCAAAACCTGTTGTAATCATCAACAGTATACCTATTACGAATATTGATGTGAGAAGAGATACAATCTTCATGTTTCTTATACTCCTTATGTAGTTTCGCTAAATTATAGTGAGTACAGTTAACTTGACATAGGACTTGTAGGAGGGAACTCCGATTCCCGACTGAACATCTGATAGCCGGGAATCGGAGTTCCCTCCTACAGAAGAGGCGTCAACGTGTTTTTAGACTTTACCCTAATTTGGTGCTTTCTCAGATGCTTGTAGTTCTTGCGCTGCTTCTAACAAGACATTTGCTAAGAATTGTGGATTCACCTCGTCTTTTCCTCGGAATGTGCGTACCCGTTCGCCATTAACTTTTAATACAGCCAGTTCCTTTCCACCCAAATGGATACCAAGTTTTGCATTCCGTGTCTCACCGGGACCGTTGACTTCACACCCCATGACAGCAATTTTCATCTCAATGCCGTTTTTATCCAGCAGTTCCTCTGCGGCGGCAACGATATCTTCATATCCTGCCTCTGGGTCACCGCGTCCACAGAACGGACATGAGATAACATCTAATATGTTGTCTGCCATTCCCAAGGCACGTAGCAGTTCCTTCGCTGTCAGAACCTCTTCAACAGGATCACCTGTTATTGAGATACGGATCGTATCCCCGATACCTTCCAATAAGAGCGTGCCGATACCGAGTGTTGACTTCACATGTGCGCGTCGTGGTGTTCCTGCTTCTGTCACCCCAAGATGCAATGGATAGTTAACTTTCGCGGAGAGCATACGGTTTGCTTCTATCATCCGAATCGGGTCGCTGGATTTGACAGAGATAGCGATATTTGTGAAATCGTGATCTTCACAGATTTTCACATGTCGCATTGCACTCTCAACCAATGCGGCTGCTGTTGGTGACGGATATTTCTCCAATAGATCCTTTTCAAGCGATCCTTCGTTTACACCGATACGAATAGGAATATTCGCAGATTTTGCAGCTGATAATACCTCAGCAATGCGTTTTTCGTTCCCGATGTTTCCCGGATTGATACGTACTTTTGCCACACCCGCGTCAACAGCAGCAAGCGCGAATTTATAGTTAAAGTGAATATCAGATACAATCGGCACGGGTGAACGTCTGACTAATTCGCTGAGTGCTTTCGCATCTTTTTCCTCTGGTACAGCGACACGGACAATCTGTGCCCCGGCTTCAGCACACCTTTCTACCTGTGCTAATGTAGCATCAATATCGTGTGTCAAGGTGGTTGTCATCGTTTGAATGGAGATCGGATTGCCACCGCCAATTGGAACAGTGCCTACCTGTATCTTTCGCGTCCGTTTTCTATTGTCAATTTGAATAAGTTCTTTCATTTTTATAGTATTGTAGAATATGGAATTATTTACACAGTCAACAACGGTGCGATAAGGATATCGCACCTACCGGGGGATGAAGTGTGTAATTATTATCTAAATTCACCATAATTAGTATTCAGTTGTCAGTTGTCAGTTGTCAATTGGAACCTAAAAGTTGTGTGAGTACTTCAATGAAACGTTCGTTATTTTCTTGTTTGCCGATTGTGACCCGTATGGCATTATTGTAGCCGTAGCTGCCCATTTGACGAACAATGACTCCCTTTTTCATCATTGCGTTCGCGAAATCTGCGCCGGATTGATTGACAAACACCATGATAAAATTGCCTTCAGTCTTGATATAACGGAGACCTAATCTATCCAATTCAGCGTATAGATATACTTTACCTGCAGCGTTTAGTTCGCGACTTTTCTTAACATAATCTGTATCCTGAAGTGCTGCCCGTGCAGCTGCTTGTCCGATTAAGTTGCAGTTAAAGGGTTGACGGACAGGATTCATCGTTGCAATCAGAGAGGGTTTGGCTATACCGTATCCCACCCGCAGGCCAGCGAGTCCATATATCTTAGAAAACGTCCTCGTAATAATAAAATTACGTTCCTCCATCACATAAGGTAGGGTTTGCGGGTAGTCTGATCGTGTAACATATTCGTAATATGCCTCATCAAACACGACTAACACATCTTCAGGCACTTGTGCCATAAAATGTGCTGTATCCGTTGCTGTGACCATAGTTCCAGTCGGATTGTTCGGATTTGCTATAAAGATAACTTTGGTTTTATCCGTAATTGCTTCTGCTATTGATGGTAAATGGTGTGTATCATTTTGCATTGGGACAACCACGGATGTTGCACCTGAGACCAGAGCGACATGCTCGTAGACAACAAATGCACCTTCTGCATATATGACTTCATCGCCGGGTCCAAGATATGTTTCTCCGACGAGTGTTAGCACTTCATTTGACCCGTTTGTTAAAATCAGATAATCTTCATTTACACCGAGATACTTTGCTAAATCTGCTTTCAGATAATATGCGTTACCGTCTGGATAAAAGTTGACCTGTTTAGAACTTTCTGTAATAGCCTGCATGGCTAAAGGTGAAGGTCCAAGAGGGTTTTCATTTGATGCTAATTTTATAATATCAGATATACCGAGTTCGCGTTTAACTTCTTCAATTGGTTTGCCACCTTGATAGGCGACCATTGTTTCTATGCCGGGATTCGGCTTTAATGTTTTCTGAGATGTCTTCACGATTTTCCTATAGTGAAATTGTGTTAATGATCAGGATTCTAATCCTTTATGGTGAGCGTTACAATATTTAGTCAGTTACAATCGATTTGTAAAATTTCAACAAGTAGTTCTTGAAACACTCGTTGTTTTTCTTCATAAATGTTTGACACTTGTGATGGTATTACATTCATTGACACTACTTCATAACCATCTGACACAAGTGTCGCATTCCGACACTTCGTATCTTTGCTGAACAAGCGTCTCTCAGCAAGTACTGTGTGTGCGGCTTCTTTGGTTCATACTTCATCTATGCGTAACACATCTGTTGAACTTTAGTTATAGTATATCATGC
>VXOP01000144.1 GCA_009839975.1 Candidatus Poribacteria bacterium | reverse complement strand
TTATGGCACAATCTGGCAGATTGTGCTACATAGGTTAAGATAATCATGTCTACAAATTAGATTTCCATAAGTCTGAATCTATGATAAAATATAAGAGAAATTACTGCAAATTAGGAGAAAATGTAGATGGCTTATGAAGCAATAGAGTCTAAATTTATCGCAACACCAGAAAAGGGTGAAGTGTCCTCACTATTAATCCATCCAGACAACGCGAAATGGATATTGGTACTTGGACACGGGGCAGGTACAAATATGCGACATTCAACACTACAGACTATATCTGAACGGTTAGCAGATATAGACATTGCAACATTCCGTTACCAGTTTCCCTATATGGAACGGGGTGGAGGTGGTCGAGAATCCGAAGCAGTCGCACTTCAGACCGTCCGATCCGCTGCCGCTGCTGCACATCAAGCTGCACCTGATTTATCAATACTTGTCGGTGGACACTCATATAGCGGACGGATGTCCTCAATGTCCGCTGCAAAAGAACCTATAGAGAATGTCAAAGGACTGGTATTCTTCGCTTTCCCACTGCATCCTTCAGGTAGAGAAGGCATTGAACGTGCAGAACACCTCTCTGATGTCACAATTCCGATGTTATTCTTGTCCGGAACACGCGATAAGTTGGCAAAGCTTGAATTGTTGGAACCGGTGTGTGAGAAACTTGGAGATAAGGTAACCCTATACCTTCTAGACACTGCTGACCATGGGTTCAAAACGTTGAAACGTTCACGGAAGTCTGATGAGGATGTCTTTGTTGAAATGACACGTGTATTACGTGAATGGGTAGAAACGCTCCCTTGACTAAAATGAATAGTTGGCAGTTACCGATACTAATGATCGCAATTTAAACGCATCGCTCCCTTGTTGTGAGTCGTCCCATAGCGTTTCTTGTTGAATGGGTAACATAAATGTAATGGACAATGGAACATTATAGGGTGTCGCTATGGACGCGCCTAATGATGCCAAGCTAAACCGAAGTCCCGTATTGATGTCAATCTCACCATCCCAATGTGCATAAGATTGATACAGACCGAGATAACTCGACTGCAATGAAAGCCAATCTGTGACCTGATAGTTCAACCCACCCGTATAGTTAACTTCCCATGAACCCTTAAAGGTCTTGCTGTTTTCATAGAACGGAACCTTACTACGTAGACTTGCATGCGCTCTTAATCCACCATATACAGGAAAACTGTAATGCAAGTCTGCTATTGGGTTGAATGTACCTGTACCAAACTGTATATGAAGATGCTCCAGTCCCTTATCTCCGAGTATCCATGGATCCTCCTCAGTTTTACCAACGGGGATAGTCGTACCAAATTTTGCAGTAAACATGTCATGTTCTTGAAATAGACCGTGCTGGCTATATGCTAACAAGAGATCGAAATCTGAGAATCCCTGATATGTCGCGTCCCTATGATGAATTTGCTGATAAAGCAGAATTTTTCTTCTCATCTCAGGATCAGCGATGTTTTCAATACCACCAATACTGGCACTTTGATCTTTTATCTCGTAAGGAACAACGGCTTCCAAGCGAAACCGACTGTCAACCTGATATCTGAGACCTACATCAAAACGGACGACACTCATCTCAACTTCATGGCGATGTGCAGCGACAGTTTCCGGTAGACTTCCGATAGAGGAGAGACCTTTAACCTCTTCATGTCCACCTTTAGCATTAAATGTTCGTGTACCTAAAGACACTTGAAATCTTTTGTTTACTGAAGTTAGACTAACTTCACTTCCCCCACCTTGTGGGATGGTAGGGTTGCTTCACGCGCCTCAGCTCTCTTGTGCAAAACCGAGTGAAATGAAAACAAATTGTAGCGTTAGTATTACTGTCAAAAGGTTTTTCATTTTGTGCTTCCTTTATTTTTTAGTATTTTGCCCCGTCATCAGTTTAGGCTTGCTTCTTGGGTTGTCGTAAAATTTTAACATGTTGTTTTGAATATGTCAATCTATATTGCATCAGGGGTGTGTAAAGTTTTGGACTGCACAGATATGTGCAGTCCTTGCAAATGCAACGGGTGCATGCACAGATATGTGCAGCACTCCGTCTGTATAACCCCTTCTGTGCAGGCATAAAAATTGCACATATCCATACAAAAGCACCTTAGCAGGAAATCGCAAATGAATTACATATCCTCAATAATACTGTCTTTCTTAATAACATTCACTCTAACGCCAGTTTGCCTTTCACAAGACTCAGGTCAATTGAATCTACCGGATGGTGCGAAAATGCGCCTCGGAAAAGGTAGAAACAACGGAATTGCTTACTCACCAGATAGTAAAAAACTGGCAGTCGCAACCGATATCGGTATCTGGATATACGACGCACAGACAGGGGAAGAACTCGACTTATTCACCGGCGGAACAGGTGTTTGCAATAGCGTCGCCTTCAGTCCAGATGGAAACACACTTGTCAGTGACATCAACGGCAATTACTTATGTATGTGGGATGTCAATACAGGTAGACAGATCCGCACATTCTTTGGACATAGTCACTATAGTATCAACAACATTAAGTTCAGTCCTGATGGAAAAATCTTCGCAAGTGGAGGATCCGGCGGAGATCTCAAAATGTGGGACGCAGAAACCGGACAGCAAACTCACCTTTTCAGATGGTATGTCAATTCAGTAATTAATAATAACATTTCATTTAGTCCAGACAGTTGCTTTCTTGCAACCGCTGGTTTTTTTAAGACAATCTATCTCCTTGACGTAGAAACAGGTGAGACTGTACGCTGGTTCGATGAATATAACACCGGACATACCGATGGGTTCAAAATCGTTACATTCCATCCAGATGGAAGACATATTGCCACCGTAGGATCAGACAATACCATCCGTCTGTGGAATATCAACACATGGAAACAACGGAATATCAGCACACAACACCCAGGCGAGGTTTTTGATGTTGCATTCAGTCCTGATGGCAGAACTTTAGCAAGTTGTAGTCAAGATGGAACTATTCAGTTCTGGAACGCATCCAACCTACAACCATTGAATAAACTGACTGAGTCTACAGGTTCTGTTCGGGAAATTGCTTTCAGTCCCGATGGAGAGACATTAGTAAGCAGAAGCATAGAAGGCATAATTCGGCTCTGGGATATACGGGATGTTGATAACATCACAGTCCGTAATACAATCACAGGACATTTTTATGGCGGCGTTTATACTATGGCAATGAGTCCTGATGGATACAAGATTTTCAACGATAGTTACAGAACTTCTATTCAGATAAGGAACCCCAAAACAGGCACGCAATTACACAACATCAGCGGACATACAGGTAGAATCCTAAGCCTTGATTTCAACCCGCATAACAATACAATCTTAAGCGGCAGTGCTGATGGAACGATGCGACTATGGGACGCAGATACGGGTTCGGAACTACACACGTTTATTAAGTTAATCGGTGATGTAGACTCTGTATTATTCAGTCGTGATAGTAAAACCGCAGCATGCTTAATCACCCTTGGCGAGTTTAGTGGTGTCCCCTATCGTAGGAGTTCTATCCTTGCTATTTTTGATGTAGCAACAGGCACAGAACGATACAGAATTAATGCCTACAATGCTCCACCTACCTCTACCTTTGGTTATAAGCCCGTATTCCATTCAACATTACACTCACTACCTATAAGTAGCATAGCGATAAGTCCGGTTGATAAACTGATCGCAAGTAGTAGTAATGACAACACAATCAGACTTTGGGATGTAGAAACAGGAAAACATCAACGTGTGTTAACAGAAGATGCAAGATATTGCAATAATTTGACTTTTAGTCCGGATGGTAAAATATTGGCAGGTATCAACAGAGATAATATCGTCTTCTGGGATGTCCATAGTGGAAAACAACGCAACACAATCGCAAACGTTCACGACCGCGCTTATTTTACAAGCATTGGGTTCAGTCCGGATGGTAAAGTGCTTGCCAGCGGATCAAGAAACAACACCGTCCGTCTATGGGATGTCAATACTGGCAGACTTTTACATACCTTCATAGAATTCGATGACAGAAATTATGGTGTCAGATATACCACCACGTTAGCCTTCAGTTCAGATGGCAGCACACTCGCCAGTGCCAGTAATGATGGCACGATTTTATTGTGGGAAACGTTTTTAAGTCAACCGACTGCCGTTGAACCAAATGGCAAACAGTTCACGCAATGGGGATCAATTAAGAAAACCCGGTTATATCAGAACTACCCTAACCCGTTCAATCCTGAGACGTGGATACCCTATCAGCTTTCGTCTCCTGGGGATGTGCGAATATCTATCTATACTTCGGATGGTAAATTAGTTAGAGAGATAGATATGGGTCATCAAGCTGCGGGATTATACTATGAACCGGAAAGTGCTTACTATTGGGATGGCAAGAACGAAATCGGAGAACAGGTCACGAGTGGCATATATTTCTACACCTTCACGGCAGGACACTTTAACGCCACCCGCAAAATGCTGATACTGAAGTAGAACCGGTGATATCTGTAGGAGAGGCATACCGAAAAACGGGTAAAGGACATTACGATGTGTTATACATTGGAGACAACTACACTAAAAAGCACGATAAGAAATTACGAAAAGCGGGTTTGTGTGAGTAGGTTGTCTGTAGATGTGATCTGTGTATATTTTGAGATGGACACCAAGGTTCGAGAACAGATAACAAAAGATCTGATAGAACTTCAGTAATCATAATTGTAAGGAGAATGCCCAGAATCAATATACCTTTCTTCATGATATGCTCCTTTTGATGCAATAATGCATGATGTTGAAAGTAGAAACCGATAGAATAACCGGTTTTTTAGACTCAGATTTGCGGGGAGTATACCATTAGAAATGCTTAGAGTCAAATGAATATTCAGATGGTACCAAGCAACTTGACATTAATCTTAAAATGTAGTATTCTCTTTGTAACCTACTGTAACCCAAGTAAAAACACAATCTTCATTTATGGAAGTAACATGAGTGCTCTGTTTGATCTAATTTGGAGGGAAATCATGAAACGATGTAAGTTCTTTTTCAGACATGTTCTTAAAACACTACTAAAAGGTTCTACATATTCATTTATACTTGTTTTCGTGCTTCTGACACTTAACTGTGGTCCAGCAACTAAAGGACAATATTACATCCCTGAAACAGAAACTACTGCTAGAGAGAAAACGCAAAACGAAGTGAAATTACCAACTTCTGTCTCCATTGATCTCCAAAAGATGCCCTACGTTAGGAATGCTTTCAAAGAATCTCCGCGCGCTAACAGCATAGGGGGTATTGATGATTTTTATGCAACTACGCAAAAGACCGTGAGGCATAGTGCAATCATCACCAACTGTTCCTCAGATATCCTAAAAGCATTTTTGGCGAAGGGATGGACCCCAATTGTAATGATAAAACTTCAAACACAAACAGCCGAGATTATACCGGTGTCCGATTACAATGACAATTCAAACCAAATATCCCTACAAAATCCTGTTAATCTCTCCAAACGCAGATTCAACTACAAGGATTTTGAAACATATTGGAGCAAGGGATCGAAAAACAAATGTGTTTTGATTACACCTCAGCAACTCACGGAAAGGGATATACGAAACGCGTTAGCGAAATATTTATCCAAAGATGCATTTGAACAAATTAGTGTGAGGAGTCGGTGACACCAACAAAATTGAAAGTAACGAATTCTACGTTCTCATGTTTCACTTCAACCAAATTTATTTAGGGTATTTAGTTCTAAGA
>VXOP01000049.1 GCA_009839975.1 Candidatus Poribacteria bacterium | reverse complement strand
ATATATTATACTGAAAACCTACCGAGAAGTCAAATTAAATTTTGACATGTCATCGCTAAAATGGTAAAATATTAGGATAAGTGAATCAGAAATATAATAAGGTAATACATTCTTATGGATAACACCATTCATCCTATATTGGAAAAAGCACTCTCAGAGGAACGTCTCAACTTTGATGACGCACTGACACTCTTTAAATCCCACGATCTCCTTGCACTTGGACAAGCTGCAGATATCATCCGACAGCGAAAGCACCCCGATGGATACATCACATACATCGTGGATAGAAATATTAATTATACGAATTGGTGTTACGTTGACTGTGAGTTCTGTGCCTTCTACCGACACCGCAAAGCCCCTGATGCTTATGTGATGGAACGTGATGAACTCGGTCAGAAAATACAAGAAACCCTTGATTTAGGCGGCGAACTCATTCTCATGCAAGGTGGATTACATCCTAAACTCAAATTGGAATGGTATGAGGATTTACTCCGTTGGATAAAAGCGAACTATCCTATCCATATACACGGATTTTCGCCTCCGGAACTGGACTGGTTTGCAAAGATTAACAGGATGCCGTTGCGTGATATGCTTATCCGTCTCCGAGATGCTGGACTTGACTCTATTCCTGGCGGCGGTGCCGAAATACTGACCGATCACGCTCGAAATAAGATTAGTCCTAAAAAGTGTTCAGCCGATGAATGGCTTGAAGTGATGCGACAGGGACATTTAGTGGGGCTCAAGTCCAGTGCTACGATGATGTATGGACACGTAGAGAGTTACGCGGAACGTGTGGAACACTTAATGCGTTTGCGTGACTTACAAGATGAAACTGGTGGCTTCACAGCATTTATCTGTTGGTCGTTTCAGCCGAGTAACACCGAACTTGCACATCTCCCACCTGCTGGGAGTTTTGAATATCTCAAAACCTTAGCTATTTCACGTCTGGTCTTGGATAACATTGACAACTTCCAATCATCATGGGTTACGCAAGGTCCAAAAATTGGACAGATGTCACTAAAGTTCGGTGCAAATGATATGGGTGGAACGATGATAGAGGAAAACGTCGTTAGCAAAGCAGGCACAGTCTATTGCATGCCGATAGATGAGATTGAACGTACTATCTCCGAATTTGGCTTTGTTCCCAAACGTAGGAACTTCTATTACGATATCCTCAATTAGCGGTAGTCTTCGTGTATCCAGATTTCTATGCCATTTTCACGTGCTGCTAACCAGCTATCGTAAGCTTTCCCTTTTTTCTGATTAAGAAGTGTCTGTTGACGTTTTAATTTTTCTGTATCATCTATATCATCCAATACCGTTTCATCCTGCTCTGTCAACTCAATGATGTAAGCTGCATTATACCCTTGATACGGTCCGCGCACATCACCGACAGACAAATCAAATGCAGCAAACATGGCATCTTTTGAGATACCCATTCCAGATACATTGTAATCATCGGACAGACTAAACAGATTGCTTTCCTGAACAGTTTTTTCTTCCGTATCTTTACCTTCAGGTACTTTGTATGTCTTAACTAAATCGTCTAACAACGCATTGTCTGTGCGTTGATTGATCAAATCTTGTGCTGCGGCTAAAGCCAATTCCTTAGATTTTTCTGTCTGCAAATCATCTTTTACCTGATCTTTTACACTCTCATAATCTGGGATAGTTGGTGGTTTCTTGCCAAGCACAGTTACAACGAAAAAAGCAGAAACATCTCCACTGTAATTTTTGGTTTCAACTTTTTTTGTTACACCTACCTGCATGTCAAAAAGCTCATCAGCCAAACCTCTATAGGTAAATGATGTTGAACCGATATTGGGTATGCTCCCTTTACCTTTACTGAAAAAGCCTGTTTCATCTGCTTCAAGTGATAGGTCCTTATACACCTCTTTTCCGACTGCAGTTTCATAATCTTCCAATTCAATCTCAAAAACAAGGTTGTCTGCAATGCGTTCTGCCCCGTCTACACCATTTATCTGGTTCAGTTTGGCACGAATTTCGTTCTCTACTTGTGTAAATGTCTGAGGCGTGGGTTCCTTTCGCTCTTCCAATTTTATGATATGAAATCCGAAAGATGTCTCAATAAGATCACTGACATCACCAGGATTTAACGTGTCGAAACATGCTTCTTCAAAAGGTTTTACCATGTCCCCGCGAGCGAAATAGTCACCGGGTGGGAGTTTAGGATTTCGTCCTCTCAAAGCACCTCCCTCCACGCCGGAAGGACCTTCTGAATGCTCTTTAGCCAAATCAGCAAATGATGTACCTGCAGCCAATCCCTCTTTTACGGTTTTTAGCATTTCTTCTGCAGCTGCCTTCGTTTCTGCCTTCTGTTCGTCAGTTGCGTCATCGGGGAACTTCTTCAGGATATGCCTTGCCTTAACTATAGGAATTTCAGGGTCTAAGAATTCGTTCTGATTATCTGTGTAGTACTTTACAATATCCTCTTGTGATACAAAGTCGGCAGGATTAATTTGGATAAACTTTACATTAACCTGTTCTTCGGTCTTATATCTCTCCTTGTTCTCCTGATAGTACGTTTTTGCTTCATTATCATCTACTTTGACAAGGTCGGTATAGTCACTATGGGGAAATTCGATGAATTTGACTTTTGCCTTTTCACTCTCAAGTCGAAAATCTTGTTCTACTTCGGTATCCGTAACCAATTCGAGTTCTCGTATACTATCGCGCAGTGATGTCGCACTCAGATTAAAGCGGACACTATTCTTTATTTCTTCGGCAGCGTCAGGGTTTGCTTGATTATAGTAATTGACTAAGTTCTCATCGCTTCGTATATAATGCTCAATTTCTGCCTTCGTAATCTTTGCACTTCCCTCAATTACACGTTTAATATAAAAATCAATAATATCTTTTTGTACATCCTTAGGTTCTCTGTTCTGAGTAAACCTCTGGTTCTGCTGCTCAGCCTGTAGCTGATTTGAGACCAATCTTTCAAAGGCACCTCTTGTAAGTTCAAACGCACCGATTTTTATGACGACTTCTCCTTCAGCCCCTGACTGTTGTGGACCGCTTGAACCGCTGTAAAGTAGAAACGTGGCGATCACAAAGACAACAGCGATGACCCACATGAATATTTGTGCAATAAATTTTTCGCGTAGAAAGATAATCATGCCTAAAATTTCTCCTGAATTTTGATTTATTTTGTTATTAATGATACTCTATAGAGACCAATTTTTCAATTTATTTTTTTCTTAACACTTGCATTTTGATGTGATTTAACATATAATTCCTTTTAATTGTGTCAATGATAATAGAAAACGCCCACGTGTTTAACCTGAAATATACCTTGGAATCTGGACAGTCGTTTCGCTGGAACAGAGTAGACGATTCTTATTACGGTGTGGTTGAGGGATGCATTCTCAAGATACAACAGAGAGAGGATACCTTATTCATAGATAGTTCACGAAAAGCAGAACATTCACCAACTTATACAGAATGGGTACATTATTTTGACTTGTCCCGAGATTTGTCTGCTATTTTGACAGAAGTAAATGTTGATGCTTACATTGATCGTGCAATAAATAGGTTTTGGGGCATGCGTCTTTTAAATCAGGAACTGTGGGAAACGATTGCCTCTTTTATCTTGTCACAGAACAATAATATGGCACGAATTCGGGGACTCATTCGTTCGTTGTCGGAGAAATTTGGTCAAAAGTTAACGTTTGAAGGGTACGTTGATTATTCTTTTCCTACACCTGAAGTCCTAACTGATGCGGGGGTAGATGAAATCTTTGCTTGTGGTACCGGTTACCGAGCCAGTTATCTCTGGCATGCAGCCCAAAACGTTGCTAACGGTGATCTTGTTCTTGATCCTATAAAGCGGATGTCTTACTCAGAAGCAAAAATGGAACTCATGAAACTGAAGGGAATAGGGGAGAAAGTTGCTGACTGTATCTGCCTTTTTTCTCTTGGACATCTTGAGGCACTGCCCGTTGATGTCTGGATAAAGCGGATTTTTGAACAGATATATCTACGTAAACGTGCCACATCGCGCGAGATTCGTGAATTTGCCAGAGACTATTTCGGGGAATTCGTTGGATATGCACAACAGTATTTATTTCATTACGCCCAGAACGAACCATCTTGGGCTGATGCTGAACATCTTGCATTACGTTACAAACGCGTACGCAAAAATTAAATCTAGGAGGATTCAATGTCTGAAACAACCGGTAAAAATGTGGTTACTTTTTTAGAGGAACATGTTGACCATGCTATCTCCACCGTAAAAAAACTAAGAGAAGAGAAACTGGCTCTTGAGGCAGAAATCGCGCAACTCAATAGCGACGTAAACCAACGGGATGCCAGAATAGAGGAATTGGAGAACCTCAACAGTGAGATGCGTGAAGCATCTGAACTTGCTCGGTTAGCATCTGAAAAGGAACGTGAAGAAATTCGCAAGCAGTTAACAGGACTGATGGCAGGACTCGCTGAACCTGAGGGGACTGGAGAAAACACGGATGAAACTTCAGACAGCAGTGAGTCAGAAGTCATGTTCAAGGCAAATAATTAAAAAATAAACTAAAGTTGACACGGTGCGCGTCTTAGTACTTTCTCATTCATACATCATGAAACCGTATCGGAGAAAGTTCAATCTCATCGCAGTGAAACCGGATGTTACAATGCGGGTTTTAACGCCTGACCGTTGGTACGAGAGTTTTCAAGAGATACATTTTGTGCCAGAGTCAGACATCCACTGTGAGGAGATTCCTTGTCCTATACGGTTTTCTGGTTATGGTAGTCGTTTCTTCTATCAACGCGGTATTGCGCAACATTTCAAGGATTTCCAACCCGATATCATACATCTTGAGGAGGAAGCGTGGAGTCTTAATGCTTTACAGACAGTTCGGTTGAAACGTAAATATTGTCCCAACAGTCGCTTTATTTTTCGCACCTCGCTGAGTATCCCTTCTAAACAACGTTTTGGTCCTTTACCCGTTTGGATAGAGAGACGTGTCTTCCGTGAAACCGACATGGCTTTTCCTCTCAGTGAAAATGCTGGTGAAATATTGAAACAGAAGGGATATGATGGTGCACAAATTCCGTTTCCAAATGGTGTTGATGTTTCACTATTTCAGAAACAGGATATGTCGGAACTGAAGGAATCTCTTGGACTCAATGATAGTTTTGTCATCGGTTATCTTGGACGGTTGTTACAGATGAAGGGTGTTGATACGCTCATTGAAGCCGTATCTACGCTTGCCAAGATGGTCCTTTATTGTCCATATATGTTGCTAATTGTGGGACAAGGTGAAGACAGAGATAGATTTCAAGAAGCTGCAGCTGAACATCAGATCGCCGATAGAATAGTTTGGATAGATGCTGTACCGCCGGAGGAAGTTCCCAATTATCTCAACTGTATGGATACCTTAGTTCTGCCTTCTCGCACTACGGCAGACTGGGTAGAATTTTTCGGTAGAGTGCTGATAGAAAGTATGGCATGTGAAGTGCCTGTCATTGGCTCGGATTCTGGCGAAATTCCGAACGTAATTGGAAATGCAGGCTTAGTTTTCCCTGAAGGAGACGCAAAGACATTAGCAGCAAGAATCGGTCAACTCGAGAATGATCAGAAGTTATATCGTGATCTCCAAAGGAAAGGACTGGAAAGAGTTCAAGATTTTACATGGGAGACAATTGCTGAACGGACATACAAGGTATATCAACAACTGTTGGCAGACTAAAATATATGGATGCCCCCGACTGGACTCGAACCAGCATGCCAATTAAGGCACAGGCCCTCAACC
>VXOP01000227.1 GCA_009839975.1 Candidatus Poribacteria bacterium | reverse complement strand
TATGCAAACTGACATCAGACGATTTACACGTCCAGTACGAATGTCCGCTTGCACACGTAGCACTATGTTGCGTTGACGAACTCACCGTCTGTGAACACCCAGAACGACCACACGAAATGGTCGGTGCTGGATACACGCAGGTATGAGACTGACATTCATAAAGACCTGTCGCCTCGCAACTATCGCCCTGTGCATTGGTTTGTGTGCATGTTTTCGGGGCATGATACGCTGCATTCGCAGTCGGGTCTGTATGCCCACACGGATATGTAGTATGCGGTTGACATTCATAAAATGGGCCACTCCATCCTGATATCTCAGTCATGTGATCCGAACTAATTTGACATGCATAACCCGCATGAGCTGAATCCCACAAGGAGGCGTGCCCCTAACGTGTGAACTTGCATCACTTGTCTGATAGGTATGTCCACAAGCCCCCGTAGTAGGACATTGAGAACATCCTCCTGTTGTGCAATAATCACAGTCAGGGGAATTGTCAATAACATTAGAAGTGGTATCAGATTCAGATTCGCTCATAGATAGACTAGTTGTGCTGTTTCTGTTGACCCATTGAGCATGTACGTGTGAATTATAATCATGTTTTGTCCAATTTGCATTAGCGTATTCTATTGCAGCCCTTGCCATATAATGACCATCAATGCTTTGTTGAATGCCTCCTAAACCGTCAATATCTACGGTAGCTACATCCAGTGCAACACCATACTGATGCCAACTTCTGAAAGTAGTCTTCTGATCTAATCTACCATTGCAAACATGATATATATGGTGATGTGGATTTCGATACCCACTATTCACAGACAAACCATTCACAGACAAATTACTCGAGAAACTTTTGGCTTTTTTGTCACAAGCCTCTATCCAATGAGTATGTTTAGTTGACAAACTTTCATCTATCATCTGTCCGTAATGACCCGAATTGTAACTATTACTATCGCTGAATGCTGTCCTACTTGGAATACTAATTTCTGGATCATCAGGTTTGATTTTCATTTGGGTTCCTTGAAGATCAACATATTCTTGGCGAATTTGGTCAATTTCGTCTTGTATAAACCGGTGACTTATATTTATAGGACTATCACGATAACCTCTTGCTTTAAACCTTACTGTTATTTCAATCGGCTTGTTTTGTCTCCCATTAGGGGGATTTGTTGTGCCACCATAGTTACTACAATGAGTAGAACGGGCTGTACCACTGTGCGGATTGCCTATTCCGCTACCACTGTAAGTAAATACCGTATAAATCCGACCAGAATCTACAAGCATATAATTCTTTGACCAATTTCTTGTGAATGTAAAGCCATGAGAAGCTTCCACTTCCCATTCTATATTACGGATTATAGAGTAACCACCAGGTACTGCATGCTCTACAGCAACTCTAACGTCAATATCACAAGTAGTTTCGGTATCTGTAATGAAAGTACTCTCCCTTGGCTTACCCTGACCTGCTTGATAATAAAGCCACATAAGGTTATATCCTTCTGGGATACTATCAGTAGCCGTACTCCTTTCAAATGGAATCAAAGCCAAGACCGAGAAGAAAAAATAGATACTCAGTATTCTAATTCGCATTGCCATTCTCCCTATAAAAAATTGATGTGTAACTTTAGGTAACCTTGTTTCTCATTAGAATCTTATTTTGTTAACCCTTTAATCGCCTTGAGGGCATCCAACTTATTTTGAATAGCGAAAGAACCAGTTGCATTCTCAGATGCAGCAATTTTCTCTAATTTGGGTAATATGATATACTGAACAATCCTACCAATTTCCTCTTGATATGTTTCACTAATACGGACTAATAACTGTGGAACAGGATAGATAGGTCGTTTCCCATCTATTTCATTTAATCGGGCAATAAGAGATGGTAGCGATGCTGGTCCCATCGCAACTAGTGCTTCATTTATCGGTTTTCCCATTATCCCGCTGTCAAGCTGATAACTCACTAAGAATTCAACAGAACGCGGGTCATGCAGATTTGAGAGTTCGTCAAGTAGTTCTATCTCTTTCTCACCACAGTGGTCCACGTTTTCAGCAACTTTTTGAGGATCTGGTAATTCTGCCATGATTTCAAGGGCACGTGGAGACGCTTTTCCACCCCATTCCCAAATATTGTTCGCAATATAATCCAGACGCTCCCATGCCTTTATGACTTCAGGGTCTGTGATACCATCGGGTATCTGTATTTGTGTAGGTGTATAATCTCGGGAGGGTGGTTGTACTGGATCGGAGGATACACCTTCGTGAAAAGTGCCATCTTCGTGAAAGTGCCCGGTCGCGGGGTGTTCCTCCTGTGAGTCTTCTGGCGTGCTCTGATCTTCCTTCTTATCTTCCATACGCTTTTGAAGCACTTCCAATTCTTTTTCAAGCTGCCGCATTCCTGGTCGGTCTTTGACTAACACAAACACCGTTGCACCGACGATGAGTAGTATAAAAAGGACACCAATCCCCCAGAAAAATTTATTATTCATAGATTTGCCTCCTTATTGTGGTGTTTTCCCTGCTATTTGCTGAGTCTAACGGACAAGGTGGACCGCCTTTCCAGGTCTCCCGTATATAATCTTTGGGAATCCTGTCAGGACTGCATTCTGGATTGATGTTTGATCGTTCATACCCGGATGTCTCTATCTCTGTGGCATTCAACGTGTCAAACAACTTGTCATCCACATTCCTATCACAATCCCGTAGTATTGGATGATAGAACGGTTGACAATTTTCCGTTCGAGATGGTTCACAATTCCCCGTATTAAAAGGTTCACACTGCACAGGTTCCGAAGTGTCTGGACGTGCTAATCTTATCCCGATACTTCCAAACGCCAATGCAGCAAGGATGAAACCAAAAATAAAATATCGGATGTATTGATGGTGTTTTGACTTGTAGCCTCGTCTCATCTTGTGCCTCCAAATTATATCATGGAATCGGTGTATTTCAACGATAAAACGAATAGACAGACACACCCCAAATAAGTCTGACAATCACCCATGCACCACCAACCATAAATTCACCTAATATTAATCCCAAGAACAGTGGCATCACACGATGATAAAGACGAATACCACCGAAACGCAAAATCAAGTTTTTTGCTACCCAACTGATGAACACCGAAAACCAAAGCCAACCGAATGTCCACATACTGCTGGCAACAGCATAACCTGTCGGATGAAAGGGAAACATCGGAAAACGAGAGCGAAGCCACCATAATAATCCTGTAAACAGAAAACCAACACCCATAAACGTTACAGCAGGGACATTCGTTTCACTCGGATAATACAGCCACGTGCGGAGTCTGTTATATCCACCATTCCCCAAACCTGGATTAGCACCTATATCGTAGGATACAACCAGATATGACCAGAATGCAGCAAGGACACCAAAAAAGACTGCACACATCATGGCAATTACCATACCTTTCGCTTTCATATTCCCAACTTCAGCAATCTTAAAGCCTTCCAATGTGTGCGGCATAGGATGCGCACGATAGCCTCTGTTAAAGGCATAGTAGAGTGACATCATCGTTAGACTCTGTGGCGGAATAGGTCGTGAACCGAACGCATCCAATATAAACTGACGAGGATTCGCGACAAACATCTCATGCGTTGGCGGACCGACTTCAGCACGCACTCGGGTAATACCCAAAGCAAGTAAGTAATAGATCAGAAAATATAACGCAATCATCCAGACTGCCATACCACCATAACCTGAGAATATAAAGAGAAAAAGTATCCCCGCAACAAGTCCAGCAAACACCCAACGATAGTTCGTTGTATCTTTCATTTCAGGAGCAACGGACCCATCCGAATCTATATGCTTACTTTGCGTTCTACCTGTCCCAATTATGTTTTTGAAGACATGAAGAATATGTCTCCGACCGCCATAGAGTGCGAAGCAGGCAATCCCAAGATAGGCACCGACACCTTGCGGTCCATGATATGGAAATCCCGGAAGAATCTGCAGACCCATCGCTCTACCCAAAACCCGTTCACCCTTCCAGAACAGATAGAAGAACCACAGTGAAAACGACATCTCCAACGGCATCAAGAACGCTAACCCCACGCCAAATGAAAGGATATAAATCGGTGTCCACCCAATAGCATCCCACGGTTTTTCAGTGAAGTACGCACCGAGATTAAATTCGCGAACCGGTATCTCAGGAAAAACGGGAAAGAACACATGGATACCATTAATCAGATCAATACCTCCTGCAATAGCAAAACCGACCCATAACATCTTGCTCTTGAAGAGTCTACCATCTGAATGTGTCATCTCTATCGGCAACCGAACAATTGGATATGTCAATTTTTCGCGTTCTATCCACTGCTTCCGCAAGAGAAGATCAATACAGATCATCACCCATATCAGCACAGACAGAAAAAGTGTCCACCATAAGATCGGTTCCCACCATGCAGATAGATACCGCTTTGCGTAAAATGTCGTATCCCCATCATAGAAATCTTGTAATACGGATACATCACTCAGCGTCATCCAACTCGGCAGATATCGCCAAAAGAGTTGTTGCCATTCGTTCTCAGGTGTAGCAAACCAGAATCCGTTTGGTATCACGGGTATAACAGTTTGCATCATGTCGTGACCAGAAATCGCTGACGATAGCGATAAAATCACATAAATCGTAAGAAGTTCTGCCTGTCGCAAGGCAAAACGCGGCAAGAAGAGCTTAACCAAGAAATTCAACCCGGTTAACAGTGTTAATGTAATCACGACATTGTAGATCAGAGACATTGTCGTTGGCAAAGTACTCCAGTAACGGAGATGATTTGCCATAATAAAATAGGTATTTGGCGGGATGAGTATTATACCGATAAGGATAGCACGAAAAGTTACACCGATGTGTTTAGACTGGTGGGATTCATGATCTTTCGTGGCGTTTTGGGACAACGTATTTGTCATTATGATACTTCGGAAACGGAAGGCAGTGTCTTCAAAGTATACTATATCTGTTCAGATAATTCAAGGAACTTTAGAGGAATCGCGCGGAACGTGTCAACCTGAAGACAGAACTGTCAATAATGCATGCAACGGACTCAACATGTCAAGTAACGGAAATCTATCAATAGGTGCGATTGGAATCAGGGGAAGAATGTTAAGAGTCAATATAATCCCATAACTGATTGATGCTGCGCGTTTAGGATGATACCTTAGGGCAGCCATTATACCTACCAAAGCCACAAATATGCCATTTACGATCAGTATAAAACCGCTTTTCATCATCAGAGAAACGCTTAATCCACCCATAATAAGCGATAAGGTGAATAGGGGTATTGTTAAGAAAGCACCCAAAAACCACCATACAACGACTGCCGTGATTTTACCAAGAATCATCTTCCAAAAGGATATAGGTGTTAACGCCAATAAAGCAGCAGTGTCACTCTTCTTATCAGCACTGTATTTAGACGAAGAAAAGTGCCGTTCTAAGTTAACCGATTCAATAGCATGTTTAGGGATCAGCAATTGCGTAATGTAAAGGCAAACAGTGAAAACTGAATAGACACGTTTGCCAACATCAAAGAACATGCCAGATGATTGTTTTTCTATACCTTGTGCGTAAAACACCAAAGTACTTAGGAAGAAACAGAGCACAAGGCAACATAGAACTGTAAAGTGAATTATTAGGTATCTACGGGTATTCGTATAAATGCGAAGGTCTTTTAGGAGTACTGCGAACATATTTTATGTTATACTAATTCTATCTGTTTTTATCTCATGTAGCGCAAAATTTTAGTTTGCGTTCAACAGACTCAATCTAACAGATTGTGCTACATAGGTAGC
>VXOP01000018.1 GCA_009839975.1 Candidatus Poribacteria bacterium | reverse complement strand
GTGCCCGTCGTATGGGAATGGGGTCTTACGGTGGAAAACCGCGCTTCAAAAACTTGAAAGATGGTGAATTGACAACAAAGGAAGAAGTACCCGAAATACTGGAGAAACGCGCACAAGAACTGCTTGATAATGGAGAAGAAATAATAGTATCCGTCTCAACAGACCTAAAATTTGACGGAACTTACGGGAAAGACTGGGTATTAGCAACAGATAAACGACTGATAGCATTTAACCAGAAAGGTGTAATCGGTCATGATATACAAGAAGTATCCCTGTCAGCAGTAGAAGACGTAGAAGTCCTTGAGATGTACGGCAACAATATTCTCAAGGTCACGACCTCAGATAATGCGGTTGAATTAGCACGTTACTCAAAACGACTTGCCCCAAAATTCAATCTAACAGTCACAGAATTAGAGAGACTATCTTCCGCTGAGACATCTGATGATAGAAGAGGTGGAAGACGCGGTGCTGGCCCGGGCGGCAGACGGCGCGGACGACGCGGGGGAGGTCCAGGTAGAAAACCCGGATCACAGACTTCAGGAAATGGAGCACGATGCAATAAGTGCGGTCATCCCATACCCACCTGGTCAGGTGTTTGTGTCAACTGTACACAGAATACGAAACTGATATTCCGTCTGTTCAAATATGCAACACCATTCTTACACGTCATGATACCCGCTTTTCTCATGATGATGCTGATAAAACTTATCGGTCTGTATCCGGCTATCCTAAGCAGACAATTAATTGACAATATACTCACACCAGTTGGAAATGCTGTCGCAAGTGGAGAACAACTACCTGTAACATCTTGGGGACACCTTCAAGCCACTGTAGATACACTTGGCGGATGGTTCGGCAGTATGCCACTTGGTGGGAGTTTTGGACACTTAATCGGTATTATACTCCTCATGGTTGGTGTGAGAGTCTTCATTATGGCTACCTCATCTATCCGAGGATTTATGATGGCTTGGGTAGGTCAAAACATTACAAGACGATTACAGAATGAAACCTATGGACATCTGAACGCCCTCTCTATAGACTTTTTCCACGAACGCGATACTGGAAATCTTATGTCCAGAATCACGCACGATGTTTCCAGACTGCGAGACTTCATAGCAAACGGTCTACAAGATATAGTTGGTGATTCTCTCACGCTCATCTATATGTGTCTCATCATGTTTCTATTCAACTGGAAACTGGCATTGTGGACACTTATACCGATACCGTGTCTAATATTTTTCACGGTTATTTTCGGTAAAAAAATGAGCAAAGTCTATCAAGTCTTATGGAAAAGATATGCAAATATTAGTTCAATCCTTGCCAGCACTATTCCCGGTGTCCGTGTTGTTAAAGCTTTTGCAAGAGAGAGATATGAGATAAGTCGTTTTAACGAGATGACACACCAAGTTTTCTCCGGTGAAATGAACGCAGCAAAACTCGGCTCACTTTACCGTCCGATCATGGAATTCATCACCTTTTCAGGTTCTATCCTCATTTGGTTAGTTGGCGGATGGCAGATATTTCAAGGTGACTTAACACTCGGCACACTTTTCATGTTTCAATCTTATATGATGCAATTCTTCGGTCCAGTTAGAACTCTATGTCAGATGAATGAAAGATTTATACGAGCGGGAACTTCTGCTGAACGTGTCTTTGATATATTAGATACACCACCGAGTATTGCGGATAAAAAAGATGCTGTTGCACTCGCAAATATTAGAGGTGCAATAGAATTTAACGATGTCGTTTTCTCCTACGATAACGAAAAGAATGCCCTGAATGGAATCAGTTTTGATGTTCAACCGGGTGAAATGATAGGATTAGTAGGACACAGCGGTGCAGGGAAAAGTACGCTCATCAATCTTATCACACGGTTCTATGATCCGAATTTCGGTGCAATTGTCATTGATGGACACGATAGCCGAGATATAAAAGTAAAAGCATTACGACAACAGATCGGCGTTGTGCTACAGGACCCATTCCTCTTTGAAGGTACAATTGCACAGAATATTGGATACTCAAAACCTGGCGCATCACGGCATGAAATCATCGCAGCAGCAAAGGCAGCAAACGCACACGACTTTATTATCAAATTCCCTGATGGATATGATACAATGGTAGGTGAACGCGGTACTCGGGTATCTGGTGGAGAAAGACAACGTATTTCCATCGCACGGGCAATATTGAAAAACCCGCGTATCCTCATCTTAGATGAAGCGACATCGTCTATAGATACAGAAACAGAATCCAAAATCCAAGAAGCATTAGAGCGACTCGTGAGAGGAAGAACGGTCTTCGCCATTGCACATAGACTTTCCACACTCAAATACGCAGATCGACTCGTCGTATTGAAAGAGGGTGAAGTAGACGAAATCGGTACACATGAAGAACTAATTGAGCAAGACGGTACCTATGCAAGTCTATGCCAGAAGCAAACTGAATTATCCAGAATCCGCGCATGGTAATAGTTGAAGGATGAGAAATGAACGAAGCAATAAAAGTCACTGATGAACTGGTGTTCCTGGATCCTAAAACATTGGTGCTTGGAAAAAACGCATTTGGTGAATTAGTTGTTGAACTGCCAGACGGTTCAGCCTTTACAAAAGTAGAGCCAGTACGTAGTTTCCCTGTAACCGAAACATTACGATACATTTCTCTATTGGACGAAGAGGGTAACGAAATTGGAATTGTTGAGGACGTCAACAAACTTACACCAAACGCTCGCGATATTCTAACAGAGGAACTGCAGAGACGATACTTCATGCCAAAAATTACGAAAATCAACTCCGTTGATGGACAATACGGTGTAACACGGTGGAATGTTGATACAAGTCAAGGAAACGTAGAATTTGGTATGCGTACACGGTATGACATCGTCACACTTGAGAATGACCGTGTTCTTATTAAAGATGCAGATGGCACACGGTATGAGATAGAAAATTACAATAAATTAGATCCGAAAAGCATAGCACTGCTACAAACACAGTTGTAGGGAATTATAAAGAAGGAGAATAAATTTGGAGAATGTCAAAATTGATCAAATTGAATGGGCACGTCTAACAGGTGAACGTCCCCGTAAGGCTGGATGCAACTCACGTCTCGGTGAACACGGATTACACGTCCGACCCCCCATTGCACGAATTACAACATCAGATGGGGCAATCGGTATCGGATTCGCATCGTTTTCCCGTGAAAAAGCAGAAACGTTGATTGGATTACAACTCAGTGAAGCGTTTGACGTGGAGAACGGTGTATCAGAGGAATATCGTTTCATGGAGTATCCCCTCTGGGACTTAGTCGGTCAGTTAGAGCAGAAGTCAGTATATGCTATCCTCTCTGGCAAAAATGGGAACTTCAAGGCACCCTGTTACGATACTTCTCTATACATAGATGACCTACACATTGATGATAATGCAGAGGCTGCATCATTTATAGCATCTGAAGCACTTGAAGGTAAAGCACGCGGACACAAAGCATATAAAATAAAGGTCGGACGCGGTGCAATGCACATGCCGCTTGAAAAAGGAACGCAACGTGATATTGATGTCATCTGTGCGGTACGCAATGCAGTAGGAGCGGATGCAACGATACTCATTGACGCAAATAACGGATACAATCTCAACATTACAAAACAGGTATTGGAGGGAACTGCAGAGGCAAACGTCTACTGGGTGGAAGAAGCATTTCACGAAGATGCCCGGGTATATGGCATTCTAAAAGAATGGTTGAACAAGGAAGATATAAAGACCAAAATCGCTGATGGCGAAGGCGGCGCATCACCTCATCTTATCCAATGGGCAAAGAACGGACTTATAGACATCGTGCAGTATGATATATTCCACCCAGGTTTCTCAAGATGGCTTGAATTGGGACCCGAATTGGATGAAGTTAACGTTGGCACTGCTCCTCACCATTACGGTGGCTACTACGGCAACTTTGTAACAGGTCACCTTGCGGCAAGAATAGAGAATTTTGAGTTTGTCGAATGGGATCACGCAACGACACCTGGTATAGACGATTCCAATTATTCTATCTCAAATGGGTATGTGAACATCCCAAATCTCCCCGGCTTCGGTTTGACCATAGAAGAGGAACCCTATAAAAAAGCACTGAAAGAGAACGGATTTATCGTCAAGAAATAGATCGAAAAGAAAAAGTTCATATAAATCTTTTTCAGTTCCGTAGGGACGATATGTTTATAGATAAAACCATATAAACCCTCTTCAGTCCCGTAGGGACGATATGTTTATAGCGCGTATGTAAATATATCCGAAAACCAATAAAACAATCGGTTAACTCACACAAGTTGTTAGAAAAGGTAGAATAAAGGAAGGACTAAGTATGCCACTTTTGACAGATAATGAAAAAGAATTCTTCAAAGAGAACGGTTACCTTGTTGTGCGTGGCGCACTCACACAAGAAGAAATTGACGCTGCTCTAAATAAAGTCTGGGATTCAATTGATGAAGACCGTAACGATCCTCAATCGTGGATACGCAAAGGTTATAGAACCGCTCCCATTGGGGGTGAGGACGTTATCAAAGGCACCCTATACGGCAATAATGTATTCGCTATGGCGGAAGAAATGGTAGGGACAGGTAGACTCAACACGGGTGGTGGAGCAAGTCCACATCTAAACTTCCCCGACCCAGATCGTGAATATCGTGCACCAGGGGGACACCTTGATGGATACCATACACCCACAAACGGCGTTCCAAAAGGTGTCGTGGGTTCATTTACACTCGGCGCAACAGTATATCTTGATACTGTTCAAGAACATGGTGGTGGATTCACAATTTGGCCCGGAAGTCACAATATCTGGGCAGAATACTTCAGACACCATGACCTTGATAGTTTACCCGGAGGTGTCGCACCATTTGACTTAGGTCCCTGCTATGAATTTACGGGAGAAGCCGGTGATGTCTGTTTCTGGCATCACCAGATGAGCCACACAGCCGGACCAAACTGCGGACACAGAGTCAGAATCGCACTTATCGGAAGGTATCGCAGAAAAGACTTGGATGAGATTAAATTTGATACACCAGCCGATATGTGGAAATACTGGGACGGTATCTCCTAACATTAACGAATACCAGTATTAAGTGATAATGCCTCTTTAATGTAGCACAATCTTTATGAAGATTAAGTTATTAATTGGGTAATACACGGGCGGGGAAACCCCGCCCCTACGAGCGTTTATATGGATTGGATTACCCAAATATTTATTTAATCCTCAATCAGATTGTGCCATTTCTATATACACCAAGGCAGTGTTTTGAAGAAGAAGCAACTCAAATGGATATTTAGATTTGCTATACCAACTGTCTTAGCAGTTGTTGTGTCAGTTATACTCTTAAGAGAAATTGATCTGAAGGAGATACCTGAAACAATCAATCGTATCCCTATTCATGCGTTGCTAATCGGTTTCGTCTGTTACTGCCTGCTTGTGTTAGCAAAAACCTTAAGGTTTAAGACTATACTGGGGTTAGAATCAAACATACTTCAGGTTTTTCCTATCCTAACATTGCACACATTTTGGAGCAATTTTTTACCCTTTAGAACTGGAGATATATCTTATGTATATCTAATGCAGAAACGACAGAAAGTCGAAGTAACTCAAGGGATCGCTTCCTTGCTCATAGCAAGCATCATAGACTTAGTCCTGTTGATCTTACTCATGTCTGTCACTGCATTACTACTGCTACCAAAGCTGAGTGGAAAACTCTCACTCACTGTTCTGTTCTTAATTCCATCGCTTTTCGGTGTAGTATTGGTAACGTTGATAATTCTTGCATGTACCGCACCACATGTTTGTGATGA
>VXOP01000448.1 GCA_009839975.1 Candidatus Poribacteria bacterium | reverse complement strand
GTTTCTATCAACAGGGACCGGGAAGTGATAGTGAGACATTTTCAGGTTCAGAGGGATTTTATGGCTATCCAGAATCGGGAACAACTATAACTCACCAACTCTCTTTCTCGGGAAGTCAAGGTGCTTGGAACGTCCGAGTAGAGATCACACCGGTTACGGGGAACGCATATAGCGTAACTTTTACCATCCCGACACGGTAACCCGCAGATACTTTATCCGCACAAATATATTTCATAGGCAGGTATCAAGAAGGTATCTGCCTGTTTCATTCACAACATCCGAAACTTGGTACTGAACCCCAATTTGAGGGTGTCAATGTAATGCTTCTTCAAGAATTACATTGACACACCCAACAACCCTCGTGTCAATTGAAAATCGGTATTTCCTTTACTATGCAACCCCATCCATGTAACTTGCCCAAAACACCCTTTCGCGTAATCCGTGCCAGCTATATAATTGGCGCGATTCTGACAATAGGTGACAAAAACTTTACACACCCTTGCCAATGGTAAATTCCAATTGACATTTGCACCTTAACTTGTTAGAATAGATCCAAAACAAATAAGGACAAAATTATGGCAACGCAAGAAGAACTTTATGATGTAGCACTCACACATTTTGCTGATAACGAATTGGAAAAAGCTGTAACAGCATTCAAAGAACTTATTGAACTATACCCTGACTACATAGAAGGATATCTGGGATTGGGACATGCCTATGAAAGATTGAGTGAATATGATGATGCTATCAAAGCTGTTGAAAAAGCAATAGAAATCAATCCCAACGATCCACTTGCCTACACCAGTTTATCCATCTGCTATCAACGTAAAGGGATGATTCAGGAAGCAGAGGATGCGATGGCTAAGTCGCAACAGGTACAGATGGAAAACAGTGGCAAATAGAATCAGATGAACTGACAATGTAGGTCAACCTGCTACTTGATATCCGACTTCTCAAGATTGTGTTCTTTCAGTGCGTTTGAAGGTGAACACATCATCAGCAAATTCTACAGTGATGTCATTCCCTTCCTGAAATTTCCCTTCTAACATATCTACTGCTAACGGATTAAGAATATCCCGTTGTAAAGTTCGACGAAGTGGCCTTGCACCATACACAACATCAAAACCTCGCTCTATCAGTTCCTCTTGTGCAGATTCAGTCAGTTTCAGTGTCATATCTTTTTCAGCGAAACGAACACTGAAATTTGAGAGCTCAAGCGATACAATCTGTTTTAGTTCCTCTTTTCCAAGACGATCAAATATAATAAGGTCATCGACTCGGTTTAAGAACTCAGGTGGAAAATGGTTCTGTAAGGCATCCATCACCTTACGGCGTATATCTTCTGTGCCAAGGTGTGTCTCACTAATCCACTGGCTACCGATGTTTGACGTCATGATGACAACAGTGTTCTTAAAATCAACCGTGCGTCCCTGTCCGTCAGTCACCCGACCATCATCAAGCATCTGAAGTAAGACATTGAAGACTTCAGGATGTGCTTTCTCAACTTCATCTAGTAGTATGACAGAATAGGGTTGTCTTCTAACGGCTTCTGTGAGCTGACCACCTTCGTCATAACCGACATATCCTGGTGGCGCACCGATAAGTCGTGACACTGTATGCTTCTCCATGTATTCACTCATATCGATACGGACCATTGCGTTCACGTCGTCAAACAGGAACTCAGCGAGAGATTTTGCAAGATGTGTCTTACCGACACCAGTTGGTCCCATAAATAGAAATGACCCGAGTGGTCGGTCAGGATCTCCGAGTCCTACGCGTGAACGTCTGATTGCATTTGAGACGGCAGATACTGCCTCATCTTGTCCGATGACCTGTTCACACAGTCTTTCTTCCATGTGCAGTAGTTTTTGTGTCTCACCTTCCATCAGACGATATACTGGAATACCTGTCCATTTTGCTACTATCTCAGCAATGTCTTCAGTGCCGACATGTTCCTTTAACATCTGTGTCGTGTTGTTAGATGTTTCTAAATCCTGTCGCAAAGAATTGAGTTGTGACTCAAGCTCTGGTATTTTACCATATTCAAGTTCGGATGCTTTTGCAAGGTTACCTGTTCGTTTGGCTTGATCAGATTCTTTTCTAAGTTCTTCGATCTGTTCCATGAGTTCACGAATCTTTACGAGGTTTGACTTCTCATTCTGCCAGCTTGCTTTCAAAGCATTTGCTTTCTCCTTTAGTTCAGCGAGTTCACTGTTTAATTTCTCTAAACGTTGTTTAGATGCGTCATCTTCCTCTTTCTCCAGTGCCTGCTGTTCAATTTGGAGTTGGATAATTCGTCTTTCAACTTCATCAATGACTTCTGGCACACTATCAATTTCAATTCGCAATCTTGATGCGGCTTCATCAACTAAGTCCACTGCCTTATCAGGTAGGAATCTATCGGAGATATACCGCTTTGAGAGTGTTGCAGCAGAGACAATTGCGTTATCCTGTATTTGAACGCCATGATGCGTTTCATACCGATCTTTTAGTCCGCGTAGGATAGCGATAGTATCTTCCACCGATGGTTCTTGAACTTGAACAGGTTGAAATCGTCTTTCCAAAGCAGCGTCTTTTTCAATATGTTTTCGGTATTCATTGAGCGTAGTCGCGCCGATACATCGCAATTCACCGCGTGCCAAAGCGGGTTTTAACATATTTGATGCGTCCACTGCACCTTCAGCTGCCCCTGCGCCGACGATGGTATGTAGTTCGTCTATGAAGAGTATGACTTCTCCTTCAGCCTGCTCAACATCAGCAAGAACAGCTTTCAGTCTATCCTCAAATTCACCACGATATTTGCTACCTGCTATGAGCGCGCCTATGTCAAGTGCAATCAACCTTTTCTGACGAAGACTTTCAGGAACATCACCGTCAGCAATACGTTGTGCTAACCCTTCTACGATAGCGGTCTTACCTACACCCGGTTCACCGATGAGGACAGGATTGTTCTTGCGTCTACGAGATAGCACCTGCATGACTCTTCGTATTTCATCATCTCTACCGATGACTGGATCAAGTTTTCCTGACATAGCCTCCTGTGTCAGTTCTCTCCCGAAACGGGTGAGTGCTTGGTACTTATCTTCAGGATTCTGATCAGTTATCCGTTGTGTTCCTCTTATGTCAACAAGTGCTTTTAGTATCTTGTCTTTGGTTACATCTGCATCTTGTAGAATCTGTCCAACTTTGGATTGTTTCGCTTCAGCGCATGCGATTAACAGGTGTTCTGTACTCACATATTCATCTTTGAGTGTTGTTGCTTCCTTTATAGCCTGTTCCAACACAGATTGTAAAGCAGCAGAAATCCGGAGTTCTGAATTCACGCCTTGAACCTTAGGCGACTTTTCTAAGGTATCTTGAAGTGATGACGATATAGAATCAGGATCAGCACCTAACTTCTGTAAGATAGGTGTAACGATTCCATCTGTCTGTTTAATCAGTGCTAACATCACGTATTCAGCAGTAATTTCTGGACTCTGTATTTCACCTGCCAATGTCTGTGCTGACTGTAGTGCTTCTTGTGCCTTTATTGTAAATTTATCTAATCTCATTTTTCATCTCCATGATCTTTTTCTTATGTATTGAGCAATATATATGCCAATTTTAATTGAGAAAAATGAAGCGAATTGACAGACTAATTTGATCCACTGTGAAGTTCATATACAAATCTGGCAGGTGTTGTGTCAATATGACAATTTGGACATTTTCGGATTCATTGAAGGATACCTTACGCAAAAAAAGCACGGCAGTGATATAAACTACCGTGCTTCTCTGTATAAGAATAAGAAAGCGTATACGATATTCTGATGTAAACCTAAACGATTCTATTTGAGTCTTTGTGCTTTGAGTGCACCCCAAGTGGTAGTAGATTTACCCTGTGCTTCAACACTTGTTAGTGACTGAATGGTATCTGCATACTCTTCAAAATCCGATGCGACAAAAGCTGAATTGTATACGATGACTTCATCAATGATTCCACCAAAATAGTGGATATTCGTTCCGCCGCCATCGTCATCATGGAAAACTGCATTCGCGTTTGTGTGTGCTATCCCTGTATCGTCTCCATGTGCGAAGAGTTGTCCACCGGGTTCACTTGCGATCATTTCACCGTTAAGCCACATCTCAAATTTGTCGTCTTGAACTTCATTTATAGCATCTCGCAAGACTAAAGCGATGTGGTACCAGACTCCTGATTCAACATCAGCCGAGGGCCACGCGCCTGCCCACTGATATTCAGCGCGGTTCCAAGCACCTACATAGACTTTACTATCAAAGACATTAACGACAATACCTCGGGTACGTCCACCTTCTTCAAAAATCGTCTGTTTTTGTTCGGTTACAGTAACATCATCACATTTGAAGAAAGCTGCGATTGTTCGGTTCATGAAGGGACCACCCGTGTTGAGACCGTTTGAATCGGGTAACTTTATACCATCGTCTACCCCATCAAACTGGAATGCTTTTCCCATTGCGCCGTCAACAACTTCAGGGTCACCTACTAATGTTCCGTTAACGTCTTTGCCGGAAGTGTCAACCGCGTCACCTTCGTCAAATGTCCAGATTGCCTGAACAGTGTCCTCATCTCTTGCTGCAAAACTTGTGATAGAAATTAGTATGAGTAATACGCTAAGGATAGATACATATTTAAACACTACATGTCCTCCCAATTGTAAGATTTAGTCCAATTGAACTTACATTCAATATTGTGTAAATAGTTAAGCAATATTAAATAACGAATTATCAATTTTCAGATTCTCCTGCAGATGCCGAACCCGTAAGAGCGGGGTCTGCCCGCCCGTCATCAACGTGCCACCTGCATATTTAATATTCAAACTTGCTTATAAACATTTTAAAATAGATATTGACTAAAAAAATAAAACAGATAGACTCAAGTCGTGACTTTAGTCTGTGAGGCGTTGACTCTTGATTTTGCCCCATGTCGTTGTAGATTTCCCTTTTGCTTCAACACTCAGCGGTTTTACAAGTTCATTAAAATCGCCTTGGTCAAACGCTGAATTATAGATTAGTATTTCATCAAGTAACCCGTGAAACCAGTCAGCGTATCCAGCTATTGCACCGGCATCATCATGGTATACAGCGTTCTGTTTTAGAGATCCGATAGCATTGTCGTCGCCGTGTGGGTGTAGTTGTCCTCCATCAATTTTTTCAACGAGTCTTCCATCAAGCCACATCTCAAGTCTGTCACTTTCTACCTTACCTTCAGCATCGCGAATAACTAATGCTACATGATACCACTGATTTGATTTGACGTCAGCAGACAACCATTCTCCGGTCCAATTGTATTCGGCACGATTCCAGCCACCGATATAGACTCTACCTTCAAAAACGTATAGGACTAAACCTCTTGTTCGTCCACCTTCCTCAAAAATCACCTGCTTTTGGTTTTTAGAGACGTCATTACAATTGAAGAAAGCTGCAATTGTCCTATTTGTAATTATATTGGTAATATTGATGTTTGGTGAATCTGGTATGTGAATGCTGTCACTTGTTCCGTTAAACTCCAATGCTTTCCCAGCAATACCATTGACCGATTTAGGGTCACCCACAATGACACCATTTAGACCTTTATTAGAACTATCATTTGCTGTTCCATCATCAAAAGTCCAGATACCGGAAACGGTTCCTTCGTCCCGTTGTGCTTCTACCGGCGTATTGAATACACATAAGAATAATGATAACGCGAAACAGGTAAGAACGATATTTGATATTGTCAAGTTTTCTTTTTTAATTAAGAAAAACACAAAATACCTCCTGTACAAAAACCATCATTTAAGAAAGATAATACTATTTTTGCTAATTCAATTT
>VXOP01000174.1 GCA_009839975.1 Candidatus Poribacteria bacterium | reverse complement strand
TTAGAGACTAGTTTGTGCCACCACAATGTTAAATGTACGTGAAAGATTACATTGACTTCACAGAAACTTCATGTTACAATATGCCAAAAAATCTATGAGGTAAGAAAGATGACAAAGATCGGTATAGTTGGTGCATCTGGCTATAGTGGTAGTGAATTACTTAGGTTTCTGGTCAACCATCCAGGTGGATTCAACGTGGCACTCGCGACTTCTGAAACCTACGCAGGTCAGCACGTTGACCGTGTCTTACCTCATCTTAGAGGTTTCATAGACCTCGTGTTTGAACCATTAGACATATTCTCGCTGAAAGATCGAGTTGATGTCGTGGTGTTGGCTGTTCCGCATAAAGTCGCGATGACCTTCGCGCCACAAATTATCAAGCAAGGCTTGCGCGTCGTAGATTTTAGCGCAGATTACAGACTATACAATGCAGAAACATATCAAGACTGGTATGATGTAGCACATAGCAGTGCTGAACTCATTCAAAATGCTGTTTACGGGTTGCCAGAACGATATCGTGAAAAGATACGTGACGCACAACTCGTTGCAAATCCTGGATGTTACCCGACGAGTGCTATTCTTGCCAGCATGCCTTTACTGAATAATAAACTTGTTGAATTGGACTCCATCATCGTTGACTCAAAATCTGGTATTTCAGGTGCTGGACCGAAACCCAAAGATACAACACATTTTCCTAATCGAGAATCTAATCTCGTCGCATATAACATCGGGAAACATCGACATACACCAGAGATTGAACAGGAGATGAGTGCTGTTGCAGGAGAAGTTGTTACTGTCACGTTCACACCACATCTTGTACCTATGACCCGTGGCATTCTGAGTACCGTTTACGCCAAACTAAAACAACCACTTGATTCTGAAAGGTTATTGGAAGATTATAGAACCTTTTATAATGACGAACCTTTCATCCGAGTGCTTGATGATGACGAATATCCGCAGACGAAGTCTGTGCTTGGTAGCAATTTTTGTGATATCGGTTTAGCAGTTGACGAACGGACGCAACGCGTCGTGGTAATGGCAGCAATAGATAATCTTGGTAAAGGTGCCGCAGGTGCTGCTGTTCAGAATCTTAATTTGATGTTTGACTGCAACGAAACAGATGGACTTATCACACCCGGTCTCATGCCGTAGCAGTCTGCATACACCACATAAGCCTTAAGTCAACCTGAATGTGCTACCAATACAAGCACAATCTAACAGAATGTGCTACAGCAAATCTCAATGAAAGTAATGATTGTCGCTGGTGAACCATCCGGTGATCTGCACGCATCACACGTCGTAAACGCACTCAAAGCAATAGAACCAAGCATCATCCTGACCGGTATGGGTGGAGACATGATGCTGGATGCAGGAGTGTCTTTAAAAATCCACATCCGTGACTCTGCTGTGATGGGGTTTGCAGATGCACTGGCTGTGTTTCCGAAGTTTCTGAGAAAACTTGCAATTTTAAAACAACATATTCGTCAACATCAACCTGATGCACTGCTCCTCATAGATTTTGCTGAGTTTAACATGCCGTTGGCGAAATTTGCTTATAGACACAACGTCCGTGTCATCTACTACATTCCTCCGAAAGCTTGGGCATGGCGTGGTGGTAGGGCAAAAAAACTCGCTACGCGCACAAACGTCATCGCTTCAATTTTCCCTTTTGAAACAGAATTCTATAGAAATGCAGGAGCACCTGCGGAATTTGTTGGACATCCGCTCGTAGACTTTGCAGAATGCAAGCTGAACGTTAAGGAAGCAAGAGAGAAACTTAGATTAGAACATGAAACACATGTCATCGGTTTATTGCCGGGTAGTCGACGTTCAGAAGTACAACGTCATCTACCTATTATGCTAAAGGCTGCATCCTATATTTCCAAGACATTTCCAGATTCAGAATGGATTCTTCCACTTGCACCAGGGATTTCAGAGACACTCGTAACTAATTGTAAAGGAGGTATTGCAGGACTTCCCAATATAAAACTAATACAAGGTGAAACTTACACAGCAATGCGGGCAACAACAGTACTGTTAATTGCATCAGGAACTGCAACGCTTGAAGCAGCATGCATTGGTACTCCTATGATCATCGTGTTTCGCACTTCGTGGCATAATTGGCATATCATCAGAGCATTAACGCCTTTGGAAAACAGTGGATTACCAAATCTCATAGCAAATAAACGTATTGTCCCAGAACTCCTTCAAGAAGATCTCACGCCTGACACACTTACAGAACACACATTGGAGCTACTGCAAAATCTTGATAAACGCAATGATCAGTGTGAAGCACTTCAATCGGTATATCAACAATTGGGTACTTCTGGTGCAGCAGAAAGAACCGCGCAACTCATAGTGGAACAAGTTGAATCGGCACACAATCCACACAAATGAAGAGAACTCTCTACACATTCATAACTACGAAACAGCGTGGTGTTTTAGCGAGGCTGCTTTGCATCCTGTTGACACCGTTATGGTTACTCTACGGTGTCGTCATCTGGATAAGGAATTACTGCTATACATGTGGAATTTTTAAACAGAAACAATTACCCTGCGGGGTAATCAGTGTTGGCAATATTGTTGCAGGTGGTACAGGTAAAACGCCTGCTGTAATCGCTATTGCTAAACTTCTTCAGGAAAATAGCTGCAAGGTAGGTGTGCTTCTCAGAGGATATAAAGGCAAAAGCAATAGTAAGATTACGTTTGTTTCGAACGGTGAAAAACGCCTTTGCACAAGGGAGGAATGCGGTGATGAAGCAGATATGCTGGCACGACACCTTACAGATATACCGATTGTTGTTGGAAAACAACGTTATCTCACAGGAAAAGCCATTTTAGAACGTTTTGCATGTGAAGTGTTGATACTTGATGACGGTTTCCAGCATCGCCAGTTATCACGTGACCTTGATATTCTTACAATTGATGCCACACAACCTTTTGGTACTGGCAAAATGTTGCCGATTGGAACATTGAGAGAACCAAAGGCATCCATACAACGCGCAGACCTAATCCTGCTGACACGGACAGATATGCCTGATATAGCTATGACTAAAATCAAAGCAGACTTGGACCGCATTGCACCGAATACACCCATCTTGGAGAGTGTGCATGAACCAACATCACTCTACTTTTTAAATCAACAAGGTGAGAACATGTCTTTGCGTGTAGACTACCTGAAAAACAAACGAATTCTTGCAGTATGTGGTATCGGCAACCCTAATTCATTTGTTTCAACACTGGAAAAATACAACCCCGAAACAGTGGAACTATTCGCCTTTGTTGATCATCACGTCTATACAATGTCAGATTTACATAATATAGAACAGAAAATGAAACAGCATCAATCTGATTTTGTTGTGATAACACAGAAGGATGAGCAGAAGATTGCTTCTCTTTCACCGGACCTACCGATTGTAGTCTTGGGAATTGAATTGGTCATCACCGACGGTATTGAAATCCTTATTTAAGCCTCACAGAAGTGAAAAGGTTATATTATACCCTTCAAAATGCAGTTTTTACTTTTTTTCGTTCCCCCACCGGGTCTTTTTTTTTCCATCAGGCGTCACAGATAGCACATCATCGCTTATCCAATCTAATGTCTCATCCCGTCCTGGATGGTTCGTTAAACGTGTTATCTCACCTGTCTCTATATGATACTTATAGATATTACACGGTGGGAATTCTTCAAAAGGTGGTGGTAATTCACCCAAAGGTAGTCCGACATACGCACTGAGGACAACAGATTCACCATCATCCATCCAATCAATATCTAAGCCTTCCCAATCCTTTGGTATACCTAATTTGCTTATATTCCCGCCGTTAGCATCACAGACCATATAATAGTGTGCATGGTAGATCAGTGCTGTGCCAACGCCTGGAATTGGGTCCCAGGTATATTCTCTATGTATATACACTATCTTTTTACCATCAGGTGACCATTCTGGGGATGTTCTATGGATTAACACCCTTCCAACATCCGGATTCGGTATCAGTTGTCGTGGGTTCTGTCCATCTGATCCAATTTTCCAAATTGTCCCGCCACGCCCCCCAACAAACATGCCTTGTGAAAAGATGATATGCTGTCCATCAGGTGACCAATCACATGCAGTTGCAGGCATATCAGCTATAATTTTCATCTTGCCGGTCTTTATGTTCATAACGGTGATGCTGAATTTAAGCTTGTTGTTTTTCACAATATCCCTATCAAAAACAATAGACTTACCATCTGGTGAAAATGAAGCATAAGTGATAGTACTCCCATCGTTCTCGGTGAGCTGCCGAACATTCGTTCCGTCTGGATTCATTAAGAATAGAACAGAATTTGATTTCCAATTAACGCGGCTCTGATACAGAATCATTTTACCATCAGGAGACCAGCTATTTGGGTGTGGTCGTAACTCTTCGGATTCGGTCAGTAGTGTTTCGTTGGTTCCGTCGTCGTTCATCACATAAATTCCCTTCACACCACCGCGTGTGGAACTGAAGACGATTCTGGCATGCGCTGTTGATGAGAGCAGGAGCAAAAAGATCAGCAAACCGATTTGATGAATACGCACAGTAACGCTCCTTATGGAATAGTGGCAAGGAGCCTGTCCTCGCCACTGTTTTGGTTTATGGAAAATCATCTGGATTGTCATCTTTATTGAATTCCTGAATACCCGAATCCGCTTCCCAATCATCTTGAACCTGAGTTCCCGCCTCCACCGTCCGCACTTGAAGGTGGGTGTGGGCATCATAATAGAACCTTTCTGTTTCTCCAATCAGTCTTCCAAGAGGATAATTGACAACCCAAGAATCTGGTGTCCACGAATCTATCTTACCAGGTTCATAGTTTTTCTTTTCTTTGGTATCTCGCTTTTCATCCGATTTAGAAAGAATATTTCTAACGGGATCGGATATAAAGTATTCATTCTGTCGAAACCATGCCTCAGCAGAAAGTTCAACATCACTTTTGTTATTGAAAAAGGCATAGCCTTCCATAACGAAATCCGTACCGTTGAAGTAATGTGCTGAGACTTCTGCGTGTCCATAGGCACCAGTATTTCTTGGTTTTTCCAAAAAAGTCGGTGCGTATCCACTTGTTACTATTGGCTTATACACAGTGAAATTATAGGTAGCCGTATCCATGTTGTCGGTTGGGACAACTAAGTGACCATTAGGATCCAACCCATAAGCAGTTACTTCTATTTTATATGTGTTCCCTTTCAGCCTCCCCGTGAGGTTAGAAAAAGAGAAATAGTGATCTTTCTTTTTACCATTACCTAGAATGCCATCATTAGGCCCCCACTCCCCATCAACAGACCAGAGTAGAGCACCATAAGGCTCGTTGGTTCGGACATAAAAGGTAAAATATGTGCTACCACGGTCGTATTCTATGTTGGTGCCGTTGTAACTCCTTAGTTCTTCAATCTCAATATCAGCATAACTTGTGCTGATAAACCCAAGCAGAATTATAGAGCAGAACAAGATCATTGATATGAGTCCATTTCTAAATCTTAACATTGTTTTTACTCCTTTGCAATAGAATAATTGCAGTATTGTAATCATTTGGTACGGTCTCAACATCTAACACTTTAGTAGAATGTTGAAGTGAGTACCTACTATAACGTAAGTTTGATAAATATAGTGAACTTTCAAATTATTGGGACACTTTGATAAACCTGCTTCGGTTGTAGTACAAACTTTTAGTTTGTGCCGATGAGACGCAAACTAAAAGTTTGCGCTACAGAAGTGTTCCATTAATTGTCCATTCCACTATGCTTCTAAGTCGATATGTGATACCCTCTATAATTAAAGACACAGATTTCGACCTAAAAAGGTGCAAGTGAAGAA
>VXOP01000312.1 GCA_009839975.1 Candidatus Poribacteria bacterium | reverse complement strand
ATTGCTTTTAGCCTTTTTTTAGGCTATCACTACCTACCCCCGCAGTGCGTAAACGGGTATAATAAGGTCGTAAAATATGCCCAAAAGTATAAAGCGTGATCCCGTGAATCTATCCTGTTGGACTGGGATCTATTCTTGTGTGCTGTCATGTAGGCGATGTGTTCAAGTTTTTTCATCTATGAATACCTTAAAGTTGGTAGTATAATGTAATTAGTAGATAAAACGTGATACAAGAGAAAAAGTTTAATTAAACTACATTATCCTAGTATTATATCATATAATTAGGCGTTATGTCAAATAATTTAATTTAGAATGATACGGTGGTATCGTTTTTTACCAGCGCGTAGAAGTAAAGACTCGTCTTTTAAGGAATTTGTACCAATCTCGATTTTTATATCTCTCTGTTGATCTTCATTAACATAAGCCCCACCTTGTTCTATGAGTCTCCGTGCTTCACTACGTGAGTTTGCTAAACCGACTTCATGAAAAAGTTGGATGATAGGTATACCTTCTTCTAGGCGGTCTTTGGATATTGTGGTAGTTGGCATTGCGTCAAGGTCCATGCCTTCTCCTCCGAAAGCAGCTCGTGAAGTTTCCTGTGCTCTGTCTGCCTGTTCTTTACCGTGTGCGAGTTTTGTTGCTTCGTAAGCCAGTATATTTTTTGCTTCTCTAATCTCATCGTGTTCTAATTTGCCAAGTCTCTGTACTTCTTTCATTGGCAAGAAAGTGAAAAAAGCTAAGAATCGTTCCACGTCTCGGTCATCAGTATTGATCCAATACTGATAGAATTGGTATGGTGTTGTTTTATTTGGGTCTAACCATATAGCTCCGCCTGCAGTTTTACCCATTTTTGCTCCGCCGGCGGTTGTCAGCAGTGGAAATGTTAGACCATGAACTCTTTCACCTTCAATTCTCCTTACGAGGTCAACACCTGCGAGTATATTTCCCCATTGATCATCCCCGCCTAATTGTAGCACACAATTATGTTCCTGAAATAGTCGTAGATAGTCGTAGGCTTGTAAGAGTTGGTAATTGAATTCGAGAAATGAAAGTCCCATTTCGCGTTCGAGTCTTTGTCTATATCCTTCAGCGCGCATCATTTCGTTGACGCGAAAGTGTTTACCTATTTCGCGTAGAAATTCTACATAGTTAAGGGAAAGCAGCCATTCAGCGTTGTTTAGGAATAATCCTACTGTGTTATCTAATTGGATGTAGCGTTGTAGTTGTTTGAGTATATGTGCGCCGTTTTTTTCGATCTGTTCAGCAGCGATCATAGGTCGCATTTCGGTTTTATCTGTCGGGTCACCGATCATGGTGGTGCCGCCGCCTATTATGGCGATGGGTTTATGACCAGCCTGCTGTAGATGTGCCATTGCCATAATCGGGACAAGACTACCGGCGTGGAGACTATCTGCTGTTGGGTCGAATCCGACATAATATGCTATCTGCGTTTCAGTGAGTAGTCGTGACACGATTTCTTCGTTAGTACACTGTTGAACGAAACCTCGTTGTTGCAAGGTCTCAAACACATTTGACATGGGAGAAGTCCTTTCTACCTATTTTCAAATATAATATCACAAAAGATTCAGTTTGTCAATTTGTACCGTTTTTAAAACTGAAATTTGCATATCCCATCTGTTCATGTTAAAATACAGTTACCAACATTCCAATAGGTATGCATTCCATGCGATCTTTTCAGTCCATATTTCTACCGATTCTCCTCTGCTTTCCTATTATTTATTTTACTTTTCAATCTAAAGAAGTTTGTGGGATTGAGACGTTATCTATAAGGGAAAATGTTGCGACAGAGGACGCGACTGATATTGACTCCATCCCTCTCTACAGTATTACAAAACTAACCTTTGATGGCAACAAACATTTCAGTCAAAGAAAGTTACGTGATCTGTTCGGTTGGGAGAAAAAAAAGGTGTATTCACGTGACGAGATCAGAGATGGATTCAATAGAATTGTGTCATCCTATCGTCATGATGGTTATGTTTTTGCACAGGTGTTACCTGTTCCTACCCCCCATTCAGTTGACAATTCTCGTTTGGCAATAGATACAAGAATCCGTGAAGGTAAGAGGCTTCGCTATGGTGATTTTTCGCTTTCGGGAAATAAACTGCTGTCTAATTCTGAGATTCTACGAGAAATGCATCTACACAATGGAAAATTTTTTACGAAAACATCTCTTGAGCAAGGTATAGAAAGAATACAGTTTCTGTATAGTGAACATGGCTATCCGAAGGTTGAAATTGAACCGACAATTACGCATCTCTCACCTGCAGATGGTAGAATCTATTTTACACTGAAAATCAACGAAGGTGCACTTGTTAAGCTCAGTGAAATTAAGGTAAGTGGATTACATAAGACGAAACCTTATGTTGTCCTTAGAGAAATTCCATTGCAAGTGAACGAAACGTATAATCAAGGAAAGATTGACCAAAGCTACCACCGATTGCGAAATTTAGGTTATTTTTACCAGATTCATCCTAATATGTTAGAGGAAGGTCCGACAGATGATTCTATTATCTTTAATGCGAAGGTTACTGAGGCGAGAACTGGTAGATTAATTGGGATTTTGGGATATGCACCTCCCGTTGAAGGTTCTGATAATGTTCCTCAACTTACAGGGGTGTTTGAAGTCAGTGAGACTAATCTCTTTGGTACTGGACGTAATGTCAATTTTTATTGGAAATCTGGTCTGTTGCGATCACTGAGTGTCGGATATACGGAACCTTGGATATTTGATAGACCTATCTCTTTAGGATTCTCATATAGTCAACTCAAACAACGTAGTCAATTCAATGATGCAGAATCAGAGGAAAAGTCGGGTAGCATTAGTGGTAATACAAGATTTGGAGATTTCTATCAAAGCGAGGTAATTTTCGGTTATAAACAGATTCGCTATGATACACTCATCCCGCAAAGTACAGTTCCTATTATACAGTCCCCTATCAATGACAGTGATAATACTGTCTCTGATACGACCTCCCTGCAGATGCATAGTGGCTCAAAATACAGCATTTCAGTTCGTTTCACAAGGGATTCGCGAGACTATTATCTAAACCCAACAGAAGGTAGAAGAGACAGTATCGCAGTTGAGGTATCACGCAGTGACTTCAGATTAAGAAAGCTATGGCTTGATATTCAGCAGTATTTTCAGACGTGGGAAAACCAAATAATTGCTATAGAGATACACGGTGCATCGGCATGGGGAATAAATATACCACCGACAGAACTCTTTTATTTAGGTGGTGTCAATACTTTAAGAGGTTATGACGAGGATTGGTTTTCTGGTCCGCGTCGTGCTCATGCTACGTTTGAATACCGATTCCTAATGGGTAGGAATTCTCAGATATTTGCTTTTTCAGATATGGGCTCGGTTACTTCCGTGGATAAACCGTCAACGTTTGACAAACTCCGTGTCGGGTACGGTATTGGTGCGCGACTTGAATCTAAAGGCGGGATTATCCAATTGGATTATGGTCTGGCTGCGGGTGATTCAGCACTGCGTGGGAAAATCCATGTGAAGTTAGGGGCATCTTTCTAACAGATATTTTAAGGAATCATAAGAAAATAGAAACGCATAATAATGAAGATTCAAAATAAAACCTGGTAAAAATGTGCTACAAGGAACACAAACTGGAAAGTTTGTGCTACAAAGAGGCACAATCAAGGATGAATATGCTACAAAGAGGCACAATCTAACAGAATGCATATTATTGACGAAAGTATTGTCATGAAATTAATTGCAACAATCGTAAATCTGTGTTAGTATATCTTGACAATATAAAAATGGAGGACTTGAATGACAAACAATAGTAAACTGCTCAGTTGGGTTAAGGAGACAGCGGAGCTGTGCCAACCCGATGACATTTATTGGTGCGATGGTTCACAAGAGGAGAATGACCGTCTGTGTGAACAATTGGTGCAAAATGGGACTTTTATTCGTTTAAATCCGGATAAGAGGCCTGGCAGCTACCTTGCACGTTCTGATCCTGAAGACGTTGCTCGCGTTGAAGGTAGAACATACATCTGCGCCAAAACCTCAGCTGAAGCAGGACCAACAAACAATTGGCACGATCCAGTAGAAATGAAGGCAACATTAAATGGCTTATTTAAGGGGTGTATGAAAGGCAGAACGATGTATGTTGTTCCTTTCAGTATGGGTCCGCTTGGATCACCGATTTCACATATCGGTGTTGAAATAAGTGATTCGCCTTATGTTGTGGTGAATATGCGTATTATGACTCGGATGGGTAAAGAGGTGTTGGATATCTTAGGTGAAGATGGTGATTTTGTGCCGTGTTTACACTCTGTCGGTGCACCGCTTGAACCCGGACAGAAAGATGTTTCTTGGCCCTGTAATCCTGACAATAAGTATATTGTGCACTTTCCTGAGGAACGTTCTATCTGGTCTTTTGGCAGTGGATATGGTGGTAACGCCTTACTGGGTAAGAAATGTTATGCGCTTCGGATTGCTTCCATTATGGCAAAAAACGATGGTTGGATGGCGGAACACATGCTGATCTTAGGATTAACAAATCCTGAAGGTAAAAAGACATACATTGCAGCAGCATTTCCGAGTGCTTGTGGGAAAACGAACCTTGCTATGCTAACACCGACGATACCCGGTTGGACAGCAGAGACAATTGGTGATGACATTGCATGGATGAAATTTGGTGAAGATGGTAGGCTTTATGCAATCAATCCAGAAGCGGGATTTTTCGGTGTTGCTCCAGGGACCTCTATGGACACAAATCCGAACGCTATGCACACGCTTGCATCAAACTCCATATTTACGAATTCCGCGCTGACAGAAGACAATGATGTTTGGTGGGAAGAGATGAGTGATGATGAACCAGATACATTAACAAGTTGGCTTGGTGAAGAATGGCATCCTGGTGATGAAAAAACCGCTGCACATCCTAATTCACGTTATACGACTCCCGCATCCCAATGTCCTATCATTGATCCGAGTTGGGAGGATCCGAATGGTGTGCCGATTTCTGCAATTTTGTTTGGTGGTAGACGTGCGTCCACTGTTCCTCTGGTGTTTGAGGCGTTCAATTGGCAACATGGAACGTTTATCGGTTCAATTGCCTCGTCAGAGCGAACTGCTGCAGCTGCTGGTACAGTTGGCGAATTGCGGCGGGATCCGATGGCGATGCTCCCATTCTGTGGATACAATATGGGGGATTACTTTGCACATTGGTTAGAGATGGGTGAGAAAACCGATGCGGATAAACTCCCGCGTATCTTCTATGTTAATTGGTTCCGTAAGGATGAAGATGGTGGTTGGTTGTGGCCAGGTTTCGGTGAGAATAGTCGTGTGCTGAAGTGGATCGTTGATCGGATCAACGGTGAAGCGGAAGCTACTAAAACACCGATCGGTTTTGTACCCGCGAAGAATGCAATTGACACCTCTGGCATTGACGTTACTGAAGAACAGATGGATGAACTATTGCATGTAGACAGAGAAGAGTGGTTGAATGAGATTACATCAATCCGTGAACACTATGCACGGTTTGAGGAGAGACTACCAAAGGCTCTGTCAGACGAATTAGATGCTTTAGAAGCGCGTTTAAAGTAGAACTGTGAATATAGACTGTGTTTTGTGTCGTAGCGGATTTGCATCAGATAGAATGTTACGACACAAACCGTAGTTTCAATTTCCATTTATCTTTTGTGGTTTTCATTAAAGATAATCCGTATCACATCGCTAACAATAGGGGAGAGGCTATGTTAGAGAAGTTATTTAAAATAAAAGAGAACCATACGAGTGTTCGACGAGAGATAGTGGCTGGGTTTACAACATTCATGTCTCTCTCATATATCATATT
>VXOP01000126.1 GCA_009839975.1 Candidatus Poribacteria bacterium | reverse complement strand
GAAGATATTGTAATGAGAGAAGATATTGTAATGAGAGAAGATATTGTAATGGCAGAAGATATTGTAAAAGTGATTCGGAGGATCTTAGATGGTGATCAAGCCGCTTTCGCTATTTTCGTAGAAAAATATCAGAAACAAGTGCACGCACTCGCTTGGAGAATAATTGGCGACTATCACATAGCTGAAGAAATTGCCCAAGACACCTTCTTAAGGGCGTATAAAAAACTATCTTCATTAAGAAATCCTGAATACGTTGATGGATGGTTATATGTTATCACGGTTAGAGTTTGTAATAATTGGTTTAGGCAGAACAAAAACCGAAATCAGACCATGCAATCCAGTGATGATATGTCAATGGAAGAGATAGAAGAGGCATATTATAGACAACATGAAGCGCAAAAAAGTGAAAGAGAATCTACCGCGAATAGACGTAAAATTGTAAAGAGATTGCTGGCAAAATTACCAGAGAATGAACGTACAGTGATGCAGCTCTACTACTTTGGTGGAATGACTACCAAAGACATAAGCAAATTCTTAGGTGTATCACAGAACACAATTAAGAGCAGGATCCACCGAGCACGAACACGGCTAAAATCAGAAGAAGACCTTTTGGATACCGAATTTATAAGCAGCATTCAGTTGTCTACGGATCTTACCGATTCTATTATGAAGCGAATTGCAGATATAGAACCCACACCGCCAACTGCAAAACCTATTTTACCCTGGGCAGCTTTCGGCACTGCTGCGTTAGTCATTTTACTACTACTGGGTGCAATGAATCAGTATTTCACGCATTTTCAGAATCCATACGACTTTGAGGCACTCTCTGAACCAACTATTGACATCGTTGAATCACCTATACACATTGATACTGTTTCCATACCAACTTTACAGAGAAGAATTGGGAATGGAGATACGAATAGTCAGAATCAAGGAGTGGGAACTACAATTTCGAACGAGGATTTAGCATCAAATCTTCAAGATAACGACTTTGATGCATTAGTTACTCCGTGGATGCCTGTAAACGGACCTCAAACGTCTTCCCAGGCCAGAATCTTCACGGCTTCAGACAATATCTATGCCATATCAAGAACAAGTATCTATAAACTAACTGAAGATGGCACATCATGGATGAATATCAATGCTAATGTTCCCATTAACATGTACCGTTCCCCCTTAGCTGAACATCGTGATGTAATCTATTCAGTCAATACAGATGAGATATATGCTTCAACCGATGCGGGTGAGACATGGAAGAGGTTCTGTTCGCGCCCCGAAGGAGATGCCGTTGGGTTAATAATATTGGGGGATACACAAGAAAACTTTAGCATGTTTCTTGCTTTGAAAGATGAAGGGGTATTTAGATCCGATGATGCTGGTAAAGAGTGGGTTGCGTTGAACAATAGATTCACAGGGGAAACAATTACTGCTGTTGCTTCGGTTGGGAGGGATCTGTTTATTGGAACTAACCGAAATCTACATCGCCTAAAATCAGGTCAATGGAATGAAATACCACTTGATCCATTAAAAACTGTTCATTCTATGGCAGTGTATGAAAATAACCTCTATGTCGTGACGGGGCCAGATTTTCTGAGTGTAAAATCTTTTAATGTAGGTTCACCTGACGAAATGTCCCGTAAGATTTTTCACTCAGCCGACTCAGGTTCTTCATGGAACGAAATAACACCAGAAGATGAATCATTTATCAAGAGACCCTTATACACAGGACCTACAGAAATATCTGCTGGAAATAAAACACTTTTTGTCTTAAGCATACCTGTATTCCAATCAAAAGATGGCGGAGAAACATGGACAAACCTTGGATTTGACATGAACCTATTTCCATCAGACTATTCTTCCATCTTAGCAACAAATGCGTATACTTTCTACAAGGTCGGAACATCAGGAATGCTACGCACAATAGATGGTGGTGAAACTTGGCAACCATTCACGGATGGAATGGTAAAATCTAATGTGTTAGACATGGTTGCCTTCAACAATAGTCTCTATGTGTATACTGGCAATGGATTTTTTAAGTCAGATGACAATGGGAGTTCATGGGAAGATGTTCACATTGATTACGGAGAGTTCACACCAAAGATCGTTGAGGATAACCCACAAATCGCAAATTATTTTACTAATTCAAAACTGATAAGCACTAACAACACTTTGTATGCAATAATACCGCAACAGAAGGAATTGCGTATTTTTCGTTTGAGGGATGATGAAGTCCTTTCTCTGATTCACAGGATACCGTCTTCTGAACTGTGGGTAAATGCTGAGGATTTAGATCATAAAGACCTATTAGTTCTTGAGCGGCAACCGAAGGCAAGCTCGTTCGCTGTAAGTGGCAATACCTTCTACGCAGAATATAGATGTAAACTCTTAAAATGGACTGATGGTAGTTTAGACACAGTAGACACCGGTTTAACAGATTTGAGTTTAAAAATTGATAATATGTATGGCAGAGGGGCAAAATTAGCAGCTTCAGCAACAACTGTCTACATGGGTAAGCGAGATGGTAAGTTGTTCCAATCAACTGATAGTGGAAACAGTTGGCAAGATATTACACCGAATATTCCATATAGGTTTACCAATATAAAGGATATGCTCTTCGTAGATTCTACGATTTATATCGCTACGGATATGGGTGTTTTGACTTCACACACCGGGGAACATTGGCTTATGTTAACGGATAATATCGGAACACAGATCATTATAGATATGCTTGCAACAAACGGCTCCAACCTTTTTGGTGCTGGTGAAATGGGTACTTATAACTTAGAGCCTAACGGTAGATGGAAACAGATCGTAGACAATATACCAGATAAAGTAGTGTCTCTTTCTGCCAACACAGATGAACTTTACATTGGAACAGAAAAACGTGGCATATTTCACGTATCGCTTAAGGACGACTCCTCAGATGATACAATAACGACAACGTTACGAACTATCAGATAAGATATGTACGTCTTCTATCAGACAAACGTCATAATATTTTTACTGCGATACCTTCAAGAAGAAGGACTTGCTGAAAACATCTCCAGAGGTCCAGGTAGCACGTGGCGGATATTTGAAACTTCCAATTCCACCGAATGACTTACAGCATTCTTGTAGCACATTCATCCTTGATTGTGCTACGCATCCTGTCATCCCATGCGATAAAATATCTGCTCAGCATTTGGCGTTATCAAGTTGTAGCACATTCATCCTTGATTGTGCTACGCATCCATCACCCCATGCGATAAAATATCTGCTAAGAATTAGGGCTTATCAATTCTGTGCAGAGAGACGCAATGAAGGATGGTTGTTGTCCAAAGAAGCACAATCAAGATGAATGTGCTACAACTTGATAAAATCATATTCCAAACACGGAACTGTTCGCGTAAGATGCCATTATTTATAAACCTTCAACACAAGTCAAATTTGCAATATCAACCCAAGTATGTTAAAATATAAGGAGTAAAAAACCTTATAGAAAAGCATTTGGAGTCATTTTATGAAACAGGCTATGTACAAAATTGGTCTCATTCCTGGCGATGGAATAGGCCCCGAAGTGACGAGAGAAGCAATGAAAGTCTTCGGGGCAGCAGCTGAACAAAATGGAATCAAATATGACACCGTCGAATACGATATCGGTGGAGATAGATATCTTGCAACAGGTGAAGTCTTACCAGATTCAATACTTGAGGAACTACGTGGACTTGACGCTATCTATCTCGGCGCAATCGGACATCCTGATGTCAAACCCGGAATATTAGAGCAGGGGATCTTACTTAAAGTCCGATTCGAACTGGATCTCTATATCAATCTACGTCCTGTAAAACTCTACCCCGGTGTGCCTACACCGCTAAAAGACAAAGGTCCTGAAGACATAGATTTCATCATCGTCCGAGAGAATACGGAAGGATTATATTCCGGTATTGGCGGACACTTAAAACGGGGTACACGCGATGAAGTCGTTATTCAGGAGATGATAAATACCTATAAAGGGGTAGAACGTTGTGTCCGTTATGCCTACGAACTCACGAAGAAACGCAACAAAGAGAATACCTTAACCCTTTGTGATAAAGCGAATGTCCTCACTTATGCACACGACCTGTGGCGTCGCGTTTTTAATGAAGTCGGTGAAGAATACGGAAATATAAAGAAAGAATACGCCTTCGTTGATGCGACTACCATGTGGATGGTAAAAAATCCTGAATGGTTTGATGTGATTGTAACATGTAATATGTTCGGAGACATCATTACAGACCTCGGCGCAATGATACAAGGTGGCATGGGGGTCGCCGCATCAGGCAACCTAAATCCTGAAAGCGTCGCAATGTTTGAACCGATTCACGGATCGGCACCACGTTATACTGGAAAGAACGAGATCAATCCAATTGCAGCTATCGGTGCAGCAGGGATGATGCTCGACCACCTTGGATATACTGACGCTGCAGAAAAAGTAGAAAAATCAATCTCTGATCTATTGGCAAGTGGAAAAATAAAAGACCTCGGCGCGGGAAGAATGGGATACACAACTGAAGAAGTTGGCGACCTTATTGCAGAAGGATTATAGAATCCATCAACAGTAGGGCATTGTCATTTCCTATTCAATAGATTGGGTTTCGCTTCGCACTACCCGACCTACAAAAATAGGCTGAACTTACCCCGGGTAGGTGCGATTTCCTAATCGCACCGGATTTGAATGTGTAAATTATTCCATATGCTACAATAATTGTGCCGTAAAGTTTATCCGATCCGATGAACGACTCCATTTGTTGAAAGTATACATATCATAAGCACTCAGCAACTTATAACCTGTTGCTTTCAGTAAACTGCTTACTGTAGAAACTTCATAGATTCGTTGTTGATGTATTTCTTCGTATCGTCTAAACAGGTCTCCGTCTCGTATGAAGAAAGTGAGGAATGTACGGCACATTTTGGTATTGTATAGATAGGTATTCTTCCAGATGTATGAATAATCTTGATGATTTTCTGAAAATGTCTTGTTGTGGAAGTGTTCAACGATATTCCGCTCTGTTGTGACATCAAAGATAAAGAGACCATTTGATGCGAGATGTTTCGCTACAGTTTCAAACATCATGCTAAGTTCGTTTTCGTTGATTGCGTAATTGATGCTATCATAGGTACAGAGGATAGCATCAAACTTCTCAGAAATTTCAAAATCGATCATGTCTCCTTGTTGGAGTGTTATCTTCAGATCCTCATTTTCAACTTTCTCACGAGCAACATTTAACATGCCTTCTGCTCTATCTACGCCGGTAACCTTGTATCCTTTTGACGCTAACAGTATCGTCAAGGAACCTGTTCCGCACGCCAAGTCAAGTATATTGCGTGGGCTGCACCGATACATATTGAACAGTGACACAATATAATCACACCACCTTGTGTAATTGACATTTTTCATCATCTGGTCATAAGCATAGGAGAATTGTTCGTACGGTGGTGTTAAATGCATAGACATCTATTACTCGGTTTCGCGTTTGTAACCTACAGAAGCGTTGAGAAATCTCAGAAGTGTCGTGATCTCTTCAGCACTCCAGACCTCATCGTCATTTGCTTCAATAGCATATTCACCGGCAGCTTTGAGCTTGCTTAAATTGATTTTACCTGCAATAAAACTAAACGGTAACTGTTGTGCTCTGTTCTTAACACGATCAAGGGTGTTGACTATATATAGGCGATCTACATCTTCTGGAGCCTGTCTCACCATTGCATCCTTTAACATTTCTGTTCCAAATCCAAAGAGTGCAATAATAACAAACCATTGCAATATTGAGATACACACCATGACCACTAATACAACTATCAGAGCCTTCGTTAGATGACGTTTCCATTTTGGAGCATCGGTACTCATCGCTTCTGTCCTTGTAGAATATAGGAATTTGAAAAACTGAACTACGCAAATAGTAAAATACAATATCTGTATATTATAAACATCTGA
>VXOP01000080.1 GCA_009839975.1 Candidatus Poribacteria bacterium | reverse complement strand
CAGTTGGTATATGGGTTCATAGGCTTTTTTTCGTTGTGAAAATATTTTGAGTGATAGGTAACGTTTTGTTATAAGATGTTTGGTATGGCTTCCTCATCCAGTTCAAGACCAACTTCAAATGTATAACGCGATTTAATGGCTTTAAAATGTATCGGGACCTCACGTGTGCTTCCATGCCGGTTCGTCAATTTTTGTGTTGCTTTTCGTGGTAGAATCTTTTCATTCTTCCTTGCCTCGTGGAATAACCTCTCTGATATGCTAAGGTTATGCGTCTTGTAATTTCTATAATCTTGTTGAACGGTCTCAGCAAACTTGAAAGGAACAACATTGTAAGTTTGGTAATTACTTTTACGAATAACGACGCGTCCTTCTTCTTCAATATCTTCGCCATAGTTATCTTGTGGTTTTTTGCCAAAGACTATATCTGTATCAATGGCTTTCGCGAGTTCACTATGCATAAGTGAAGAACTTTCAGGATATACATCATTTACCCAATCGCGAGCGTTATGAAAGGTATAGTTCTTCTCAAAAACTTCCCAAGAACGTTGCAAAATATCCTGTTCATAAGGTAGATTAGTGTTTTCGCCCTCATAAGGTGGTGCAATGTACATACGATGCAGATAACCATGCTCTCTTGGTGATTTTCCTTTTCGGTGGAGTCTACCACCTCGCTGAACAATAGAGTCAATTGGTGAGATTTCACTATACATCACATCTGCACTGATGTCTAAGCTCAGTTCGCTGACTTGCGTAGACACAAGGATACAGGGTTCGGTGTTGTAATAATCACGATATTCTAATGCACTAATATCCGAAGTCTTTCTGTCCTCTGGTTTTTTAAATAGGGCACGTATTATCTTTTCTTTTTCGTTTCGGTGCTTACTAATGAAACCCGAATGATAACATATCAAGTTTGCATCAATACCCGATTTAGCTAAAGTCTGGTAGATCTTCTTGGCACGAGCAACCTGATTGACAAATATAATCTGTCTCCGATCAATGTTCTTCTGAACGAGTTCAAGCAGTTCATCTGAAACGGATTTGTCATCCTCGTCTATCAAAGTATCATTTAACCGTTCAATTTCATACGGTTTTTTAGGTTCCAATGTTTCTTGAATAAGTGCTGGTGCCCGTTGAAAAGTATAGGGTTGGTTCGGAACAAGATTATCCATTTCTTTATGGACAGCATGTGGAATAGTAGCTGTCATAACAAGGTGTGGAACCTGCAAATCGGTTAACCGTCGCATCGTTTCGGCAATTGCTCCCATTGTGTGTTTTTCATAGTAGTGGACTTCATCAAAAACAACAAGTGAAGAGGTAACATTACAGAACGCCCTATCCGCATATTTATAGCCGTGATAGAGACTCATAATTAGGTGATCTACTGTGGAAATCGTTATCGGTTTTGCATAGATACTATTTTGAAAGACTTGTTCCATAATCAAGTTATGAATTTCATCTTCATCATTTTCTTGATCACTATTCTGATTTTCGGTTTCATGCATTCTTTGACGAAGGAATTCCGACGCGTCACCGTGTGTAACCCCAACAAGTTTTTCCGGTATCGCATACTTCTTTTTATCGGTTAAATCTCTACTGAGGTTATTCGCTGTGAATTTTGTTGGTAGAGTAAAAATTATACGGTCAATTTGATTCTCTCTTAACAACTTCTGTGCAAAGAGCAGGGCTGCAGCTGTTTTACCTTCTCCACAACCCGCGTTCAAAATTACACGATCTGAGTCATGTCGTAAGATTTCACATTGCATATCGTTGGGTTCACTACCTTCTGGAACAAATGGAAGTTCCTTTAGCACGGTATTATCGTAAAACGGGAATTGGTTCTTAATCTCAGAAAGTCCTTCCAGATCTAAGTTTGCACCTATCGGTTTTTCAGGTGTCCCATCGTTTGGTGCATTTTTACTTGCATAAACGTCTGAGGTCGTTAAGACGTTCAACATAAGTGAGTAAAGAATTTTAAACTGTAAACTCTTGTTCACACCAACAGCGTATTTTAATTTTTCAACGAACTTACATGCATCAACAAGAGAGAGCGTGTTTGAATTCCAAGTTTTCAGGTTAAAACCATGTTTCTCTTGGAAAAAACTAAAGTGAGTCTCAATATAATCAGCAGGCAATGCAACGTCTTTCAATTGAAGATTGTTTTCTTGAAACGCATTCTTATGAAGTTGTCCATGATGAGCAAGCACTGCTAACAAAGCTGCATAAATCGGTTCGTCATTAGGGAATCGACGTGGTTGAAGCGTCCAAAGTCCTACACCAAAAGATGGAAGGGCATGTGTGATTTTATATTTCCAACGATCATCTTCAGGTTTTCGGATATAATTTTGCCATTCGTCAGTAACTTTTCCAATGTCATGACACCAAACAGCAAACCGTAAAGCCTGCTTCACCTCTTCCCAATCCCAGCCGAATCTTTGACAGAATTGACGTAGAAAGGGTTCACGGCGCGCAATGATTTCATCGCAGACCGTCAAACAATCTTGAATATGTCCTCGTAAAGTTTGATTAGTTTTCCCCAAAATCTCCATTAAAAATAATGTTCCTCCCTTCAATTGGATACGCGAGGTGTGGTTCACTTAGGGCAACTGATTCCCCTTCCGGTGGAATAGAATAAAATTGTTGATGCATCTGCCATTGTTCCCTTGTATTAGTATAAGAAACGCGTCCTTGAAACTGCTTTTTTGAGGGTTCGATGAAGTGTGTTGGGACTTTTACTAACTGCCCCCCTTCCACAAAACCTGGGATAATTGAGTGAACTTGTAGAACCTCCTCAGGTTGGCATTCGACAATACGCGGGTTGACGATATCAACGACATCATCCGATTCGCCAAGATAAAGAGGCCAGTGTGGTGAGTTGAGTGCCTGTTGTGCTTCAACAAGCAGCGATTCATCTGTTTTTAAGTAGATAGTATAGTGAACCTTCACCAGTTTCTGACGCATCAATATCGTTCTATCAAATAGTCCATCTTTCCCTCTGTCTTTTCTTGCAGGTTTAAATATCTTGCTAAACGTTTCAAGGAATGTGCCTTTAGATTCAACGATAAGGGAGATTTGCCAATTATCTCTGTCTGCATTCCAGTCTTGTGGTTTTCCACGTGCTGCGTTTAACATGCCGTAAAGTGTTGAGGGAGGCGGAATAGGATACGTAACATGAACGTTTACTGTCTGCGGTTGACGAAACGATGCCCAAAATGGACAAATCGCGCCGAAAATGAGTATTTTTTCCATAACATCCTCTGCTAAAGACAGACATTTTTATGAATGTCCATGTTTTTTTCATTATTCTGTGAGTGCTTTATGAATGTCCGCTTTAAGATTCATCAAGGCACGTATCGGATTGGACACCTTTATCTCAAAATTCTTCAGGAGATCTTTTAATTCATCATCGTTTTCAACCACTCCCGGGGTAAATCCGCAGAAAAGTTTTGCCCCATCATCTTTCAAATCTTGCAATATAACTCTCAGTGACTCAGTATTTACATTTCCATCATCATCCAATTCTAACGCCCTTAACGTTCTATGTGAATAGCGAGAGTGGGTGGATGCTATGAAAATATCTGGAGCAAGCGATGCTGCATTCCGAGCCTGTTTGGCAAAATCAGCAATACCACCGATAGCCTCCAATACAGCAATAGTCCGTTCAATCTTCTTTTCTTTATCTATTTCAACTGTGGTTTCCCACTCCTTGAAGGTAGCATTTTTACCTTTGCCTTCATATTGTGGTGTTATCACCTTGCCGACGTTGGCAACATCAAGGGACAATCCAACACGATAGACATTTGCCATGATCTGCACATAAGCAATACGTTGATCCGTTGTTTTTCTATCTTCTCTTTCTATACCGCTCATACGTATTAGTAAGTCTGTGACCACATCAGAAGCGATTTGTCCGAGTGCAGGTGTCGCTTTGATCGGTGACCACCGTCTGTCAAAACCTTTATCTGCTATTGGATTCAGAAAACCGAACAGATCACAGAGCCAGCATTCCGCTACGTTGGTACAAGGTGTTTCCGGTACACAAAGAAAAACACCCGGATTGTTACGATGTATCGCTTCCCGTAATGCATGCCGCACTGATTGACCAGATGCGTAAGGTTTTCGTCCGTTGTCATAGGTTTTCAGTTCTGTTATGTTGCCACCGCCACCTGCACCTGCGTTTAGGTTGCTCAAATCGGTTTTGCTAAGCCAAACCATTGCCACACCTTTTAGTTCATTCGTGTTATTGGTCATTTTAATTTCCTCCATTATCAGATTTTGACTTAAAAACTCTTATTCTTGTATTGTAAGCATTAAGACAGACATAAGTAGATAACGTTTCAGCGATTTCCTTATAGTTTTTATCTGTCAGTTCGTTCAATATATGGTCAATACGTTCCTGCTTAACTGCAACTGCTTGATAGACACCTTCACCTGTGCTGAACTTATATAAGCGAAACATGACTGTATTGAGGGTTTCCCGAAAAGCGTTTACACTGGAAATATTAAACAGTTTGCTAATGAGCGTTACATCTTCGTAAAAGACAGTTCCGATTGTGGTGCCCACTGCCCGTAAATCTTCACGTAATTGTTCATCTAACACTTGATTTACCTCCAAAAAATGATTTACAAAAACTCGAAGCAGTCTGACAGGGTGTGGTGCTCCGCGTTGTGGTGTGATTAAAACAGCATCCTGATGTTTCCATAAGTTAAACATAGCAACCTTCATTAAGGAAGGAGTGCTGGTTGCAATTGCTTGACTTAACTGTCCGAGAGCGTTTTCACCATCAGGGGTTCGATATGACATCCTAACTAAGATATCTGGAACAAGTTGAATTGGTCTGGGTGTGAAATCAATAGGTTTTATGAAATCATACAACCGCGTATCCACTGCAACAGTATGGAAATTTTGAAAGATCACATTCGGTCCTTTTGAAAAGGGGATAATTACCCATCGTGTAAGTTGTTTAACTGTTTCAGTTGTCTGCTCCACTAAAGATGAAAAATTCCATTCACCTTCACCTTCATCGTCGGGTGAAAACTCGTAAAAGATGTTATGGAATAACGAGATTGCCAGCGAATATCGGTTAGACGATCCGAACATAGTTCTCAAATTCGTGAAAGTCCAAAGTTCCTTGGGGTGGTCAAGGTCCTTAAGATTTCCCTTCAAGCGGGTGTATACTTTGGTTAACAGTTGAAGGTCCTGAATATCAGGTAAAATTAAGCGTGTTACCCGCTTAGCGGTGTTAACACTAAACGGGATGTCTTTATCAAGTGTCGCACAAAGACTAATCAGGTAATAGAGTTGTCCAATTGTAGGATTGATGCTGCTGCTATGTGTGCCTCTTACTCTTGTATTGTGATGCTTCGTTGCAAACGGATTTACCACTTGAAGTAGTTTTTTTGTTTTAGCAGTGGTTCTACCGGAAATTTCACAAACCTTTTTGCCATCAGGATTTTGCCAATTCTCAATAAAATCTGTAATGTTGATTTGTTGTTCGGTTCTGAATTTATCCGCATTTGCATTTAACCCAATAAAATTATACCGCAACTGTGTTAATGGCATGACTTCACCAACAGTACTGTTTTTCCATTTTTCCTTAATTTGTTCCCTATCCCCTTCAGTCGTTTGTATCTGGGACGTGTTGCGATCAACATAGTCATCATCATAAATTAAATCTGACCGTCTTCGTCCCAGGATTTTCGCACCACGACTCAACCAATAGAGTTGATTCCATCTTGCTTGAAGCATCTGATTCATCCATACTTCAAACTTGTCAAGATTTACAATATCAATTGTAATTGTTGCTTCATGAGGGTTTAAAACTACATCACAGCGAAAAGGGACAGAATGTAATTCCTTGCAAAAACTCACAATGCCAAAATCTGTCCACGGATTATCAGTCAGTTCTAAAACTAACTGTGATGATGTTTCTTTAAAATCAAGTTCCAATTGTTCTTCCAAACTAAACACCTCCTTCAATAGATTCAAATAACAGTATTACATATCGG
>VXOP01000093.1 GCA_009839975.1 Candidatus Poribacteria bacterium | reverse complement strand
CACGAAATTAAAAACACATGTTCTATATACCTGTCGCACCGCTGGTGCTTGGGATGGTGTTGTTTACATGTTCTAGACACCTGTCGCACCGCTGGTGCTTGGGACTGTGTTATTCATACGTTCCGGTCTGGGAACATCACTAAATTGACACCCATAATGACAAAATGTTTACATACCCCGTCATCCTACGCGATAAAGTATCTACCTAGCATTTGGTGTTATTAAGCCATCTGTCACGAGAAATTGAGATTAATTTTGAAATCTGTTATACTGTATTCATCTAAACTTCAACTTAAGAAAGAAATACGCAAGACACTCCAACGAAAGGAATCGTAACCCCATGGCAAAACAACCGAATATCTTATTTCTCATGACAGATCAGCAGCGATTTGACACTGTCCGATCGCTTGGAAATCCGGTCATTCAGACACCAGCACTTGATAGACTTGTAGGTGAAGGTACAAGTTTCACCTCTGCGTATTGTCCATCTCCTGTCTGTGTGGCATCACGATGCAGTTTCTTGCTCGGTCAGTGGCCTCATGAAACTGGATGCACGACCAATTCAGGCATGCCACAAGACCGACCTTCAGTGATGGAATTGCTGAACGAAGTAGGATATCAGACCCACGGCATCGGTAAAATGCACTTTACACCACAAGGACGAAAAATGTGGGGATATGAAACCAGAGATTTCTCAGAAGAAGGTGCCGGACCAGATGATTACACAGAGTTCATACACGAAAATGGATATGACCATATCATAGCACCGCACGGAGAACGGAGTGAGTATTACTACATACCACAACAATCGCAACTTCCTGCACGTCTACATCATACACAGTGGATCGGTGATGGCACGCTTAAGTTTCTTTCACAACGGGATACGAACCGTCCATTTCTATGTTGGAGCAGTTTTATTAAACCACACCCTCCTTTTGAATCACCTGTGCCGTGGAACAGACTTTACCGGACAGTAGAAATGCCGCTGCCCTTCCTGCCCCCAGACTATGAGCATCTGCATACCTACTGGAACCGTCATCAAAATAGATACAAATATCGTGACCAAGGCAGAGATATGAACCTGCTTCGGACAATGCGGGCTGCCTATTACGCCACGATATCCTTCATAGACTATCAGGTCGGACGTATTCTGGAATACCTTGAAACGGAAGGGGAGTTGGATAACACACTTATCATTTTCACATCTGACCACGGAGAACTACTTGGGGATTATGACTGTTATGGGAAACGTTCTTTCCTTGATGCAGCCGCACGTATTCCGCTCCTGGTTCGTTATCCGGAACGTTTTGATGCTGATGTCCAATGTAATACACCAACAAGTCTTGTTGATGTTCTCCCTACCAGTCTTAAGGCAGCAGGATTGACACCTCATGACGAACATAGCGGTGTTGACCTCGCTGATATTGCATCTAACAATACTGAACGCGATGCAATTATCGGACAATTGGCAAGTGAAGGCAGAGGTCTGTATACGCTTATTACTTCTGACTATAAATATATCTATTCCGCTGCAGACAGAAAAGAGTGGTTATTTAGACGGTTGGAAGGAAGACTGGATGAACGTAGTCTGGTGGGTAATCACGCTTACGGTAGCATACTTAGAGAATATCGGGAAAGATTGATCAATTGGTTCCGAGAGGATGGTTACGAACAACCGCTTGATGGCAATCGTTGGAAGGAATTTCCACCCCCCTTTGAACCTGAGAACCCGGACGCGGATCAACTCTTCCAAGATGGACGTTCCGCAAGTGATCAGTTCCCGCCGGGATACTCTCCACATATTGATCCGGCAAGAAGACGATAGCACAAGGTTATCCAGTTTTATGAATATCTCATAATTCAGATTTACTAATAATTAATACCTAAACCGGTAGGTGCGATATCCTTATCGCACCGGATCCTACGCGGTACGTCCCCATAAACCATATTTGGTAAAAGCCGGTGCGATTAGGAAATCGCACCTACCGGCCGGGGGTATTGCTAAATTGACGCTTATGGAATATATTATGGGTGGCACGCGTCTTTCAATAAGGCATCACGTTTCGTTCCACTCGGTAGATACGCCAAGATGAGTCCGTCAACCGGTAGATTACGATCCGCAACAACACCTGTGCAGCGTTCTGCCGTCAAGCCTTTAGACATAAACAGATAGAAAGTGTCTTTGTACCAACCCGGTGTCGTAAAAAAGTTACCTTGTCCTTTTGAGATTACAAGGTCAGCATCTAAAATCAGATTGATAAATTCGGGTGTAGCGTTATACAGATTTGTCCCGATCGTCTTTGCGCCTGATGACATGAGCGTTACAACGCCGTCTTGGACTGCTTTTTGAAGCACTTGGAATTGTGGATATTTGATAATATCATGCAAATCTGCAAGCGTCACATCGTTGCTGGCGTTATCGGCTTTCCCGACAATACAGAGTTGATGACCGCATGTCACCAGTTCCTGAACGAAAGCGACATCAAAGATGATTTCACCATCGTTGTCAGCCATCCAAACGATATGTTTTGGTTGCGAATCAATGACCAACTCTTTGAACAATGCATAACAATCAATCGCAAAAGGTGTTTCAACAGCTGCCCGTAATGCCTCAGAAAAATAGTCAGGATTAGCATTTACTTTTTCCACAACTCGCGCGCTGCTGTAGTCTATAACATTTCCCGCAACGACGAGTTTCAACCGTGTCAACCAGTCGTCATTCCAAAATTCTGGTAGGAGTTCAAGTGCTGTTTTACGCGCTTTCAGTTTGTCGTCATGGTATGGATTTGGATTGCCAGTCTGTATTTTTACCATCTCAAAGATGCTACCCCAAAGCTCTTCGGGAGTCAACGATTCAATAAGATAATCACCATTTGAACGCTGCATGTCTAATAACGTATTCACTGCTTCAGAAACATCCGCTTGCAATTGCTCATTGCGTGTGGCACGCGGTATCAATTCTGACGCACTATGTGAACTGACATGCTTTCGCAAGTTATCCCAATCAGGCAAATCCTTCTTATCTCCAAAGGTATAGACACCTGGTCTATAATCTGCAGGGACAATCTGACTGAAAAGTGAACGTTGCACACCCATAGGTGCTTGTTGGCATGGAACACCGATTTTTTGATTTGAAAGTTTGATTTCTGAGGGAATCACAGTCGCGTGTGCTTGTATATACGACAGTTGAACCGCAGAACCGACTACTACAGAGTCAAAGGTGCTATTTGTGATAGTGCTTTCGGTGGTAATGCCGATGATAGGTTCTGACAGTGTTTCTGGTAGAATATTAGATGCTATTGTCGTATCATGCACAGATACATTTTGTATACCGACTGAATTCCCTATGGAAGTCTTGCCTGTTAATGTTGCATTTTCGAGTCTACAGTAATCCCCTATTTTTACATCTTTTCCGATGTGTATTCTCCCGATAAGATAGCAGGCTGTCCCGATTTCCATATCTTCATTTTCTAATGTTATCTGTGCAGATGGATCAACACGGACTCCTTTCTGAACCAGTAAATCTCGTGTTTTTTGGTATAGAACGGCTTCACCCGATAACACATTTGACCAGCGATTCACACCGGATAACACATCACCACGATAGATAAATGCGTTAGTTTTCAATCCATCTTCATAGCAGTGTCGGATCAGGTCAACGTGATGGAGTTCACCTTTTCGGTTTGGGTGGGGTTGTAACTGATTTATGCGTTCCAGCATTGCGCTTTTTCGGATGATAGTAATTCCTGTATTGGTATATGCTTCGCCTCGTTCCAATCGTCTCCACATCTCTTCTTTTTCATCAGTTGTCATATCATACCATTCTTTTGTCCCGACAAAGTTTCCTTCTGCATCATAGAAGAGTCCCCCCTTATCTATGACAGTTTCGGGTATCTTACCGCACAAAGTCACATCTGCACCGGTGATAAAATGGGATAGCAGCGTTTGTGCAAAGATAGTTTTCTCCAAGAAAGGTTCATCCCCGAATGCTACACCGATCCACTCAGCGTCAGATTTACGAAGTTCTAGTAATGCAGCTTTTAATGCCCCTCCTGTCCCATTCATCTCTTCTTGAATACAAGTTATAGCATTTGTACCTAACAGTTGTTCAGGTGATTCACTTTCAGCAATACGTTGTGCCATCTGCGGATTGATTACGATGATATGTGGCAGGTTCCCCGGCAGGAAACGTCTTGACAGTTGGAGCATGTTCTGTTCCCCGAACAGGATATCAAGTGTCTTGCTGATTCGTCCTGTAGGGTCAATACGGGTACCTTTTCCAGCAGCGAGTACCACCCATTGCGGTGTCAAGTATTTTTCAAGGGAGTCTATTGGGATTGGGTTAAGGCGGGTTTCTAAGGAGTCGGGTTTGAAATCCATTCCCTTAGTTACATCTTCAAGTTTGCAACCGAGGAGGTTTTCAAGAATGCGTGCTGTATTTTCTGATACGCGCGCTATGAATGTTTGCGCGTCATTTTTCATTGTAATTCCATGATTCTTTTTAATTGTAGCATATTAAAACGGATGTGTAAAGTTTTTGGCAGAATCACCCTTCTAACATGAAACTCAGTAATAAACATATTTCTGATGTGTCCAGTTCTTGTAGAAGCACATGAGTAAGGAAAGAAGTAGGTTTCTATAAAATGTCAAGCCCCAGAGGGGCGAAAGGTGTATAGAAAACGTTGATATTACCAGAGTAAGCCCCAGCGGGGCGAAAGGTATATCATGGCACGAAATTAAAACACATATTCTATATACCTTTCGCACCGCTGGTGCTTGGGATTGTGTTTTTCACATGTTCTATATACCTTTCGCACCGCTGGTGCTTGGGATTGTGTCGTTCACACGTAGAACCTACACGATTTTTCTGACCATTTCTGCCAAAATCTTTACACACCCGTGTAGACGTGTATCAATGTAAATTGAAATATTGACACACGTCTTGTATTCTTTCTGAACAAATGGACTAATCAATCACGTTTCTGTTTCAGGTCAGCCCAAGTTGTTGCTAACTTACCGTCCGCTTCTACAGCGAGCACACCAGAAGCAAGTTCAGTTATTTCGTTTTCTGCCAACACTCTATCGTAGATGCGAACATCATCAATTAGACCTGTCCATGAGGTGCCCCCGTTATCTTTACCGCCTCTTCCAACGATAAATGTGGATGCGCTTGAAATATTACCTGTCCTAACATCTTGATTATATTGAGGTTCATCAAGAACTCCGTCAATATAGAGTGCCACAGGGTCCCCACTACTCCATGTAACAACAAGGTGTTGCCACTCAGTTGTTTGGGTATTATCCGCACTTTCATACTGAATTCCGCCACCACTGGTAGTGAAACCAGCCTTTATAAGACTTGTCGCTGCAGGAGCTTTAAATCCGGCGGAATCATATCGTAAGGTGAAGGTATCGTCTCCACCCGCTGGTTCTTTTGCGATAAAGATGCCTCTGTCATGTGGTGCTGTGTCAGATTTCACCCAGATAGAAACTGAGAATTCCGTAAGACCGTTGATATAGTCTGCCCCGTCATCATCTACAGCCGAACTGCCTGTTCCATCAAGTCTTAAGGCACCGTCGATTTTTCCGTCATTCGGTTCCCACTTTGCGCTACCGGTAAGTTTTGCATCATTGTTATGCTTACTTGCATCAGAGGCAGTATCACCCGTAGATTCATCAAATGAGTAATAGACTATTAACCCATCATCTATACCAGCACTTGCAATTGAGCTGAAACATACTACAATTGTAAGTGTGATAAGTGTCAATAATATTCGTATACGCATTTTTCCTCTCCCTTTATGAATTTTTATGTTAGGTGGTTGAATAGATAAATACTAAAACTTGTGATGCATAAATTGTACAAATACTTTACATTGGCATTTTAGCATAAATCTACATGAAAGTCAAAGCGAAGTTTTGACTAAATTTTAGCTAGTCGTTCACCGATGGAACGTAGTGCTATATTGACGCTGCAATGTTCCGGTCGCGTTTAAGGATTGGATTTAGTT
>VXOP01000224.1 GCA_009839975.1 Candidatus Poribacteria bacterium | reverse complement strand
AGATGTGAATATGAGACATACATTACCAAGATAGGTTTGCCAGAAGGTGCAGTCGCGCGACTCGGCATAGGTGGTATTCAGAATATAGCGATTTCTCCTAACGGCAAACAGTTAGCAATTGCGAGTCAAATCGGTGTCTGGTTGTATGATACACAGACGGGTGATGCGGTTGATTTTCTTGATGCACATGAGACCTCCGTTAGATCGGTGGCATTTTCACCAGACGGGATAACGCTTGCCAGTGGTGGTGGATTGGGTAAGGACAAGTCTATACGTCTCTGGGATTTAAGAACAGGTGAACACAAGATTCTGTCATCAGATAATAGGCGTGATGTTCATGCCTTAGCGTTTTCTCCTGATGGACTCTTACTCGTTAGTGGTGAGGGGAGTGGTAGTGGCGATGTTATTATATGGAATGTTACCACCGGTGAACGTAAACATAAACTCTTAGGGAATAACTCACAAGTTCTGGAAGTAGCATTTTCACCTGATAGTAAAACAGTTGCAGTTGCCAGTTTAGATTCTACACTTCGTTTGTGGGATGTTGAGACCGGACACATTAAACATGAGTGTATGGGTCATAAAGACTGGGTTGGGACGGTTGCATTTTCACCTGATGGGTCCGTTATCGCAAGTGGTGGTCGTGATGGAACTATTCGTTTGTGGGACGTTGAGACTGGTGAACATAAGAGCACATTTCAAGGTAATTCTAAATTGATAAGTACAGTAAAGTTTAGTCATGATGGTGATTTCCTTATTTGTGGATATGCCTATAATAAAGATATACAGTTTTGGGATGTTGCTACGGGAAAGGTTGAGAAGGTAATTAGCGTTCCTGACAGAGGCATAACTGAACTGCTGTTTTCTCCTGACAAGAAAACGCTGATCGGTTGGTATTGGGTTGGTAACCTTCATTTCTGGGACCTTAATTCTGGAAAAATCAAATTGAGCATCAAGAATTATACACGGAATGCCTATTCCGTTGCCTATTCTACAGATGGTAAAACATTAGCAAGCACAGATGAATCTGGAATCGCGCTATGGGATATTGAAACCAGAACACAGAAAACAACTCTGGTAGATAAACAGGCAGCAGAGACTATAGCGGCAATATCGTTTTCTACTGATAATCGCACAATCGCCGGTGCCGATTGGGATGGCACTATCAATCTATGGGATTTTACGACTGGTGAACATATACAAGTGCTGGAAGGACATACAGATGGAATCCGTTCAATTGCGTTTTCATCAGACGGTAAAATGTTAGCAAGTGCAGGGAATGACCATTCAATTCGTATATGGGATGCTGAATCTGGTGAACAGATACATGTGCTTGAGGAAGTAAGAGGACGTGCTTTTTCAGTTGCATTTTCACCGGATAATTTAACCTTAGCAAGTGGTGGTTTCAACGGTGTAGTCCGTTTCTGGGATGTGGCAACAGGTGAACAGAAGATGATGCTACCAAACACCGGAAACGGTTTCTCAATTGCATATTCACCCAACGGTGTATTGCTTGCTACCACAGGTATGATGTCAGTTAAACTGTGGCATGCAAAGACTGGGGAAGAGATACTTGAATTGGATTACAATACAAAGATGATGGAAGAACTGCAATTAGGAGCGAGAGATCCTTTGAAAATGAGAGAAATAATGAGGGATTTTCACTTAAACATGATGCATGGACCAGAACATCTTGCTTTTTCTCCTGATGGCAGCCTGCTTGCTGTAGCCCGTGAAGAAGGCCCTATAAATTTGTGGGAGATAGAAACGCAGACTCTCAAAAAGTCATACTCTGGACATAAATGGTCGGTCGCGTCAATTGCATTTGCCCCTGATGGAAAGACGTTCGCAAGTGGAAGTGTAGACGGATCAATACTGATATGGGAAGTGCCATAGTGGAGGATTAAAATACTAATGGAGATAATCCAATATGCTCCTAATTTTCTGACACCTTTGACACAGTTTTACAATGAATTTACAGTAGATGTTCCCCATTGCTATCCTGTCAAAGAGGAGGACATAGCGTTTGCTACGAGTGGTGTTACAGGTACATCCAAGTATTATGCTGCGGATGATATAAAATCAGAAATGGCATTCGTCGCTGTGCAAGATGGGAGAGTTTTAGCCTTTATTCACTTGGGTCTATCAAAAGATACAGAGAGCAGTGGTCAGTCGAATGGTGGAGAGAACATCGATGACAAAACGGCACATATCCTATTTTTTGGATACAAAGTCGGGGAACGACAGATAGGAGATGCAATTCTTAAAAAGGCTGAAGAATATTTACAGGATGAAGGTGTAACCAAGGTCTACGCGTTTTCAAGACACCATCGGTATCCGTGCTATCACTTCGCTTATGCGCAGCTATCGGATAGACTGGGTCATGTAGAAGCACTGCTCGGATACAACGGATATAGACGGACTCATGGACAAGCATTTTTTGATTGGGAGAACTTCAATGCCACGCCCACACCTCCCGATATTCCCGTTTCCCTTTCTGTAGAATGGAAAGAGGGTCGCGGCAGGCTGCCGAACTGTAACATAACAGCGCATAAGGACGGTGAAGAGGTCGGTGTCTGTTCGTCTCTTTCTGGTGGAACGTTTTCTTCACATCCCGATGCACAGGATTGGGTTTATACCGATTGGCTTGGTGTAGACGATGCGTATCAAGGACAGGGTCTGGGTAAGTACTTGCTTCTGTATTCTTTGCAAGAGATGCATAAAGTTGGTTACCGACACGCTTCCCTCAGCACAGACTGGGGTAATAATAATGCATTTCTATTGTATGGCAACTGTGGGTATAAGGTTGTTGATTGGACTTATGCGTATTCAAAACGTCTTGAGAAAAAAGCAGAAGTTGTTATACCCGTAAGAACTGAGAATAGTTTCAGTGAAGTTATTGATTATACACCTGAACACTTGGAGTCTTTAACCCAATTCTATAATCATCAGGTAGAAGGTTTACCCAACTGTTTTCCTGTCAGTGAGGATGAATTCGTTACAGTCCTGAGTAGATTAAGTAAAGAAACTGAAAGGAGCAAAAACGCTCTTGAATCGGAAGCACTGTTTTTGACTCAAAATAAAGGGAAGATAAAGGCATTTGTTCACGTTGGTTTTAGAAGGTACAACGAGGATGATGAGGAAGAGGAGGAGGAAAGAATAGGTTATATTCGGTTTTTGGGTTGCGAACGTGGGGAAAGACAAGCCGGACAAGTCGTGCTTGAAAAAGCAGAAGCATATTTGAATTCCTTTGAAGTTAAATCTATTGAAGCATTCACATCCCGTGATGAGGCTCGTTATCCTTTTTTCAGTTTTGATTATGCTCGATTGACAAATTATCTTGATCATATTCAAGGATTATTGGGTAATAATGGCTATAAACCGAGTAATGGTTGGGTTTTTCTTAATTGGGAAAACTTTTCTGTTGAACCGGTACTGCCTGATGAGTCCATATACACAAGTGTTACGTGGACAGAAGGGCGTGGGGAACGTTCAAACTGCACCGTAAGAGCACACAAAGGAAAAACAGAAGTCGGTGAATGTCAAAGCGTCTCGGCTGGCGTGTTTTCAAGACATCCGGATGCACAAGACTGGACCTATACAGAATGGCTTGGTATTGAGAATGATTTTCAAGGAAAAGGATTAGGGAAGTTCTTACTTCAGTATTCTCTTCAAGAGATGAAAAAGGCAGGATATCGTCATGCATCTATAAGTACTGATTTGTCAAATTATAGAGCGATTCTGTTTTATAGTAATCTCGGATATAAGGTTGCTGATTGGTCGTATGAATATGGGAAGACTATTAGGTAAAGCGGATTGTCTGAACCAGGGTTTATACTTTACACAAAAATAGAATTACCAAATATATGCTAACTTTGCAAACATCTGGTTGACGGTCTCATCTGCTTCCTGATCACCGTAAACAAGATAAAAGGTGAAGTCATATAGGAACATGTATTTGAAGACTGCATTGAAATTTGGTTTGTGATCACCGGCTGAACGTAATCTGAATGTAATCCATTTCTCATTACCAAACTCTAAGTTTGCACTTGAACGCAAAGAGAATTTATAGGTTGATTTCCCATCAGGAAATGTCTGCCAAAGGTTTTCACCTTCTATGCCGATAGATAAGTACTGGAAAGGTATGATATTCATTGCGGTCGTAACGAATGTTGCTTTGGCATCCTCAAATTGTCCGTATTGACATACAACTAAGATTCGGTCAGGATTCTGACGGTTGTAGGTAGCTTGGGCTGCTACGACCCAATTTTCATAATCATCAAAGAACCAGTTTCTGTAGAAAACACCGGTCTGGACTTTTTCACCTAAATCAAATCCGACAAGTTGAAAATGATCACCTCTAATCCTTTCACCTGCATGGTTCCATGAAGTTTTCTGAACAGATTCAAACTTAATCGTCTGTAGAAAGCTATTCTCAAAATGCCAATTATATACCCCCCAGAAACTGGGTTGTCTAACATCTTTAAGGCTGACAAATCCGTTGATTGGGTTAAAGTCATCGGTAATGTCTCTATATGCAAGGCTAAAAATGGGGTTTCCTCTGCGGTTAACCTCTGCTAAGAAGGCACGACTATTTGGTTGATCGGGTTCCCAGCTGCCAGCATAATTGGCGATGAAATTGAATGCCATTGGCAAGCGAATTCTGGTGTCTACTGAAGCAGCTCTGTTATAGTTTTCTTCTAACTCTTTTGAAGCAAAGAATACACCAACGGAGGATGATTCTCCAACATCCCACAATCCTCGTGCTAAGGTGTTATAGCTTCCGTCTTCTGATTCAATGACATTCATCAGACCATAGGTGGTTCGACCAGTCTTACCGATTAGTTTGGCACCGTAGTCAATTTCTCCGATACGACGGCTATAAAAAAGAGAAATAGGTGATCTAAATATTCGCCCATCTTCCTGAAAGAATGGTCTGCGATCAGTTAACCGTTGTTCAAGGTCTGATAGGACAATCCCTTGGACTTCAGACTCAATGTGGCTAAAGTCGGGATTGATTGTCCCTATGAGGGATGTACTTGTAGTAATCTTATATGAAGCATCAAATCCTAATGCGGGTTCTAATCTGTCCATCAAAACATCAGTTTCAGATGTATCTTCCAGTTTTGTAGAAAAATACCCGCCAAGTTCAATTTCCTTCCTAATGTTCTTTGGGTTGAATTCAAGGTTTGTCAGACTGCCGAATTCATTTGCATCCGTAACGTTAATACCTGTATCAGCCCAAGTACTGGTGCGATCAATGCTCTGATGACGACGCACTAAGTTTAAACCCCATGTTTGCTTAGCAGCGCGGGGTAGATCAAGTAACTGATATGGAATTTTCATTTCGACAGTCCAGACAGAATCCTCTATGTTTGCGGCGGCAATCCATTCGCTATCCCAGCCGAGGTCTCCTTGTTTTTCGTCTCGTTGTGTACCAAGAGGATTTACTGCAAAACAGTACGTTCTACGTCGGTCATGATACGTATCAAGATATGCTGCGACATGATCTTCAAACTGAAAGCTGCCGTCTCTACGTGTCTGCGTTGTGATGATGGTTGATTTCGGTTGAAAGCACTGGAAACCGAAATAGATCGCAACATCATCATAACCTATATATACCTGTGTTCTATCAGGTACGGTTGTCTCAAATTCGGCAATTATAAACTCTTCAATGGGTGTCAACTGTTGCCATGTAATGTCGTTGAGTTTTCCATCAATCACTGGTGCGGTTTGGAGTTTCTGTGCTTCTATTTCTGTGCCTGTGCGTTTAAGCACAATAAGAACGATGAGACGATGCAGATTAACATTACAGAGCGATATTGTGTATTGTGTAGCATTTATTATCCTCATGAGTGTATATTGTAAAAGAAAAAATCTGGTGCTACGCAAAAATTCGATCGGAAAAAACCTTCATTAGTTGATTTTTCTGTCGAATTAAACTTAACACCAGATATTCTTAATCTGTCTATTTG
>VXOP01000150.1 GCA_009839975.1 Candidatus Poribacteria bacterium | reverse complement strand
GAATGGAAAATAGCGTTAAACAGAGAAAATGACCCCTACCTACTATTTAATGTGCAAGATGACCCCACTGAAGAAAATAATCTCGCGGGATTACCCAAAGTGAGGGATATAGAGACAAAACTCAGAAATCAAATTTTAGAGCATATTTCGCAAACTCAAATCTAAAGTCTATAGATTCAGTGAACTATTCTGTGCAGCATAGTTTGAGAATTGCCCCTTTCTGTGCATAGAACCATCATAGATCTATAAGCAGACAAGATTTCAGAAATCCTGAAGTTGGCACAGTTATTGCTAATATCATTCCATAATACTATTGATTTCTCTGGAGGTTTAAGCAATGCGTTTCAAAAGGATTTTAGGAGCGTTTTTTGTTTCAATTGCACTACTCGCAATTGTCGTCTTATTCATTGAAACTCGTATCGGTTATCATAGACAATCTACGTACAAACACATCGTTGGTGTGATGTTTACTGCACCAGATCCACCGCAAGCTAAGTTGAGTCAACCGATTGTCAGAAATATGAGACAATCTGCTGCTATGGGGCGTTTCTCAAATATGAGTGCAGCAGTGTCCCATAATGTCACACAGTTAAATCCACCAAACAGTGCCATGTATCGTGATGTTTTCTATAGCAGTCATAGCACTAATCCATTTATTGATACAGAAGATGATAACTTTTCTACTTTTGCGATGGATGTAGATACTGCTTCCTATACTGTGATGCGACGTTATCTTCGTGATGGGAACATACCACCTGCAGATTCTGTGCGTGTGGAGGAATATATCAATTCATTTGACTACAACTATTCCCCTCCAACAACAGAACAAACATTTGCTATTCATCTTGAAGGTGCTCATGCAAAATTTGGCGAAGGAAAGAGACTTCAATTGCTTCGCATCGGCATTCAGGGATGTGACATTCCAGAAATAAACCGTAAGGATGCAATACTAACATTTGTCGTTGACATCTCCGGTTCAATGAACATGGAAAACCGATTAGGGTTAGTGAAGAGAACGTTGACTCTTCTTGTTGATCAACTTCGTCCAACAGACAAAGTTGGAATTGTTGTCTATGGATCCAATGCACAGGTAGTGCTCCCACATACAGGGATTGAGAATCGCGAATACATCATAGAAGCAATCAACAGACTTCATACCAATGGAGCTACGAATGCAGAGGAAGGATTACGAGTCGGATATAAGCTCGCTCTAAAGAATTCAAAGTCAAACTGCATCAATCGAGTAATTCTTTGTTCGGACGGTGTTGCAAATGTTGGTCAGACGGGTCCTGATGCAATCCTTAAAAAGATTAGTAACTATGTAAAAGAAGGTGTTACGCTTACAACTGTCGGTTTTGGGATGGGGAACTACAACGATACCTTGATGGAACAACTGGCAAACAAAGGCAATGGAAGTTATGCTTATGTTGATACTATAAAAGAGGCAAAACGTGTCTTTGTTGAGAATTTGACTGGAACACTTCAATTCATCGCTAAAGATGCTAAGATTCAAGTTGAGTTTAATCCTGAAACTGTCAGCCGTTTTCGTTTACTTGGATATGAAAACCGTTCACTTGCACACGAAGATTTTCGTAAAGACGATGTTGATGCGGGTGAAGTTGGGGCAGGACATAGCGTTACTGCACTGTATGAGATAAAACTCCACGAAAACGCTGATGGCAAACTTGCTACCGTCTTTATCCGACATGAAGACCCTGACACTCTGAAGGTTACAGAGGTTAACGAGACATTTTCTACTGCCCAATTGAAACAAACGTTTGAAGATGCAACAGCTGAGTATCAATTCGTTGCAGCTGTCGCGGAATTTGCCGAGATTCTAAAGGAGAGTTATTGGGCAAAGGAAGGCAGTTTAGCGAATGTTGAATCTACGATTGAAAAAGTGTTACCTCACATAGAGTCTGATACCCCAGAAGAGAAGCAGCGTAAAGAGGAGTTATTAATGCTTGTCAATAAGGCGCGTAAGTTGAAGGAACAGAGGGAAGGCTAATACGTTAATTTCAATGCTGACTATAGGTTGATAGGTGCGGTCACCATCTGCACCTATAAGTGTCGATTTAAGGAAAATACGAAACCGATAATACCCCAGGCCGGTAGGTGCGATTTCCTAATCGCACCGAATCCTAAGCGAAAACTTTATATGGCGATGGTTAGGATGATCCGGTGCGATAAGGATATCGCACCTACCGGCCTGGGTAGTATTGATAATGTATAAATGATTCCATAATCCACCATAAACTTTTTCAACACAGAAACGTCTTAGTCAAATGTCTGGCGTATCACTATGTCTTTTTCTTTCCATTGTGTCTCATTCACGTAATTGCGTAATTCACAACCAGACAAGTCTTGATATCAATTTGCGTAAACTAATTCTCTAATACACAAAACAGATACATAAATAAAGGAGATTTCTAATGAAGCAATTAGATTTCAATTCATTTGCACAAACTCTATTTGTCTCTCGTTCAGAAATAAGACGGCAGAAAATAGAACTCATCATAGAGAAATATTTACTGAATGTAATCATAGAAAACGCTATGGCAAACACGGAAGTTGAGATTGCATTTTCTAATCCTCAGGACCATGAAGTTGTGGGAGCGTTTATCATTCCCGTTCCAGACAGTTTAAATTCAAGCCGTTTTCAAATTCTGATTAATGAACAATCTGTTCCCTTAAAACTGGCAAATCCAAAGAAAATAGAGTCTTTTCTACTTAACGCTTCTGAGGAAATTGACAGACACAGTTTCGATTCAATTGACACTTCTATTCTACAGACCAAAGTATTGCGTATTCCTGCTAGTGGTGAATGTCGTATGCAAATACGTTATACTGAAGCAGTTGAGGAAATTGACGAAAAGTATAAATATAACCATAAACTTCACAGTCACCAACCCATCAGACAATTTGAAGTATCAGTATTGATAGATGGTGTTTACGACGTTGAAACGATTGAATGTATTTCACACGATGCAGAGATTCTGATGGATCCCGATAATCCATCACGACTGACATACAGAGAGGATGATATCCAGTTAGAGAAGGACTTCGTCTGTTCGTATACTATCAAAAGGGTTCCTACTGAAGATGAAGATGGAGCTCAGTTGTTGTTTTTTGAATCAGAATCTTTGGAACGGACAGTTGAACCTACTCGTCTTAACAGATTAGGTGAAATTGCACGTTCTAAAAATGTACGTTCTATGAATATAGTTTCAGAATCTATATCGTCTACAAGGCAGAGAGGAGCAGTAGAAAAGCAATTAGATAGGTTATCAGTTTCTGCTCCTGTTCTTCGCGATGTAAGTTTTGGACTAATACCTCCTAACGGTGCAGCATATCACGATGTGTTCCATAAGGGACATGGAACAAATCCATTTTTTGACACAGAAGATGATAACTTGTCAACCTTTGCGATGGATACAGATTCTGCCTCCTATTCTATCTTCCGCCGCTATCTTGAAGATGGGAATCTTCCGCCACCTGAAGCAGTTAGGGTTGAAGAGTTTATCAACGCATTCGATTACACCTATCCTACACCGACGGAGGATGCATTTGCAGTTCATCTTGAAGGCGCGCCATCAAAATTGAGTAAAGGTAAACGTCTCAAATTACTAAAAATCGGTATTCAGGGACAAGTGGTACCAGATACAGATAGAAAAGATGCAGTGCTGACCTTTGTGATTGATGTCTCCGGTTCAATGGGGATAGAGAATAGACTCGGATTGGTGAAAAGAGCATTAAGGCTTCTCGTAGATCAACTCCGTCCTAATGACAAGATTGGGATTGTTGTCTACGGGACAGATGCCCGCGTCGTGCTACCCCATACAAGTGTTGTAAACAAACAAAACATCTTGGACCATATAGACGGATTATGTCCAGAAGGTGTAACAAATGTTGAGGATGGTATACGACAAGGTTATGAACTTGCAAGCAGAAACCTTCAGCGAGATTTGACAAACCGCGTCATTCTCTGTTCAGATGGTGTTGCAAATGAAGGTGTAACGTCACCAGAACTACTGCTGAAAGAGATCCGAGATTATGTTGACGAAGGTATCTACCTGACGACGGTTGGCTTCGGTATGGGCAATTACAACGATACTCTTATGGAAGAACTAGCAAAAAAGGGTAATGGTAATTACGCCTATGTTGACAGACTAAAGGAAGCAAAACGTATCTTTGTTGAGAATCTGACAGGAACATTGCAGGTTATTGCAAAAGATGCCAAAATACAGGTCAAATTTAATGAAGATACTGTCAGTAGATTCAGACTAATCGGTTATGAAAACCGTCAGATGAAACATGAGGATTTCCGCAACGACGAAGCGGATGCGGGTGAGATCGGCTCTGGACATAGTGTCACCGCACTTTATGAAATCAAACTGCATAAGAACGTTGATAAAGGTAAACTTGCAACTGTCTATATCCGACATGAAGATCCTGATACTGCAAAAGTGACTGAAGTTAAGAACAGGATAACCTTTGATGATCTCAAAGATAGTTTTGAGGATGCTTCGGCTAATTTTCAATTCGCTGCTTTAGTAGCACATTTTGCCGAAATACTCAGAGAAAGTGTTTGGGTAAAGGAGAGTAGTTTAGGTGCTGTTCAACGAACACTCAAAGGACTCTTGCCGAAGCTTGAGTCCGGCAAATCCCAAGATGAAAACCAGCAGAGATCGTTTTTCAGTCTTGTCCGCAAAGCACGTCGTCTGAAAGACATGGACACTGCATTGAAAAGTTAAACCAGGTGGTATATTATGCAATTAGTGCGTCTGTTTACACAATTTACCATTGTCTTTATCGGTTTACTCATAACCCTTACTGCAATCTCTACACCATGCGTTTCCCAGGAGAACACACCAACTCTATCTGGATATGTTGTGGACACACATGGACATCCAATTCCACTGTTGCAGCTTGCGGTTAAACCGGTTGTTATTGAACGTGGACGCGAAACGGGACAACGTAAACCGATCCTATCATGGTCTAAAGCGACAACTGATGCAAAAGGTTTCTTCTCTATTGGAAATATAGACACAGGTGCATCACGACTGGTAATGTTTCCTGACTATGGATCAGAATACGAGATCGTGTCCATTCAAATTGGCGATTTAACCTTCCATTCCACTGCCTTTCTACGTCATTTTCCCACATGGTTTGGGAAAATCACTTTCGGTATTGAAGAGGGAAAACAGATCTCAAATGTTGTTGTCACTGTGAAAAAACCGCGAATGCGGATAAGTGGTAGGATTCTCTTACCAGATGGAAAACCGCTTGTGAATACCGATTTTGAGATTTTTGTCCACGATAGAAAGGGTAACAATCCAATTTATGCACTCAGCACAAGTCGCAGTTCTGGCATGTCAGGCGGCGGTTCTAAGACTGATTCAGAAGGTTATTTTGTTTCATACAAACCTGAGAAAGCAGCTGAATATTTAGTCGTAGTTAAAGTAGAAGGGGTCATAGCTAGGAAGGGATGGTTTCATCTCAATGAGGGTGAACAGAAGGATAATCTTGAATTTAAGCTGAGTAATCTTGGGAAAACCCGAGCTAAGCGAAACGAAAGAGAAAAGTCGCGTGAAGCAGTATGGATTGTGAACCCTTCAAATGGACATGCATACAAAACAATAAAATGTGAGAATTATGAGGATGCAACTTTAAAAGCAAAATCGGAAAAAGCATATCTGGTGGTTATAAATGATGAGGCAGAACAGAAATGGTTAGAAGCCGCCTTTTTCACGAAAACATTCTACTGGATCGGTCTAAGTTTACCTGAGAATGAACAGACTTGGAAGTGGAGCGATGGACAACCACTTAAATATTCAAACTGGTTAACAGGAAAACCAAATTTTATTTCTGTCCATCAAGGGAAAGCTGCATTTGCAATGGAATTCTCTTCTAAAAGATGGATAGCAATTGAAATGAATAATCCGATACGTAAGTTTGTCAAATATGCAATCATAGAAAAAGAGAATTTAAAAACTTCTAATGAAGATTGAGAATTAAATTGGGTAATATGCGGGC
>VXOP01000318.1 GCA_009839975.1 Candidatus Poribacteria bacterium | reverse complement strand
GGATTACAGTCGTGTATTTGCTTACGGTGTCATCAAGGCACACGATGAAAAGACTATGGCTCTTTTTGCAACACTCCTCAATGAAACTTTGAATACAGAAATGGATCTGCACCGTGGATATTGTGAAAAATTCGGCATCTCTCCTGCTGAAATGGAATCTGCACCCGTAGCACCTACAACACATGCATATACACGCCACCTACTCCATGTTGCACAGACAGGGACATTAGCAGACGTTATCGCAGGTGTCTTACCTTGTCAGTGGGGATATGCCGAAATCGGAACAATACTTGCTAAACAAGGTGGTTCACCTGAACCATTATACCAAGAATGGATTGATATGTATGCCTCCCCCGAATTCCTTGCTTTAGGGGAATGGCTGCGAAACCTGATTAATGAAATAACAGAGAACAGTAGTCAGATAGAAAAAAATAGACTTCAGAAGAACTTTCTACTCAGCAGCCGTTATGAATATCTTTTTTGGGAGATGGCGTGGACACAAGAGATGTGGCAAATTTAAACCTCTGCAGAGACTCGTAGTGAAAAATGAAAAACCGTACCTTGTCCCAATTCGCTTTCCAACCATATTCGTCCATCATGGCACAATAAGATGTGTTTGACAATGGCTAATCCTAAACCGGTCCCACCCATCTCGCGCGCACGGTCTTTATCTACACGATAGAACCTCTCAAAGACACGCGATTGCGATTCTAACGGGATACCAATGCCAGTATCCTTTATATGTACTATGACGTCATCGTCTGATTCTCGTGTTTCTGCTGAGACCTCTATCACACCTTTATCCGGTGAGTATTTTATTGCATTGTCAATGAGATTGACGAATACCTGCATGAAAAGTTGCCTGTCTACACTTACTTTAGGTAAGTCTTCAGGTATATCCCACTGTAACGTCAATTTCGATTCCTCCAAAACAGGTTCAAACACATCCTTAATCTGTTCGTGGAAAGAATTTAGGTGACATACGGTCCGCTTTAACTCAATATCTCCCGATTCAAGTCGTGCTAATTCCAATAAATCTGAGACTAACCGAGTTAGACGGGTTGAATGCTGCAATATCTTGGCGGTGAATTCCTTCCGTTTTTTGTTTTTAGATGACTTTGTGTTTAACAACGTTTCAGCATATCCCTGAATTGTGGTTAAAGGTGTCCGCAATTCATGCGAAACATTCGCCACGAAATCTGCTCTAATCCGTTCCAACTGCCTAATATGGCTAACATCATGGATAACAATCACATACTCATTTTCTGCAATAACAGGAACTATCGTAACCTCTGCTTCTGATTCCCTTAGATTCTCAAGACGGATTTCGGCAAAAGCTACAGATTCTGTATGTTCTGCTTCTCTCAGCAGTGCTTGTAGTTCCGGAATGCGATTGATTTCAATCAACGCTCTACCAATATACATTTCAGGTAGGTTTAGCATCACAATAGCAGCAGGATTGGCATAAGTTATTTCAGTTGCTCCGTTTATCAGTAAAACCCCTTCGCTCATGTTGTTTAAGATAGTTTCAAGACGTTTATTCTCTACCGATATCATATCAATCTGCTCTTGAACTCTGTCAGTCATTATATTGAAGTGTCGGGAGAGTTGTCCCATCTCATTATCTGATTTAACCTCAACCCTTGAAGTGGTCTCTCCTGCGGCGATAGATTGTGTGATCTCAGTCAGTTTTTTTATCGGTTTTACAATAGCACCTGTGCTGAAAAATCCAAAGAGAATTGCAAGGATAGAACCTGCAATAGTCACATATAATAACATCCTTCGTAAGTTACCCAGGGCAGTATTTACTGTCTCCAGGGGGAGAGCAACACGACAGAAACCGATGGGTACACCGTCCCTATCAATACGGAGTGCAAAGTATCTATATTCTATCTGTGTCGTATCACTTTTCCTGTTAATCTCACCAAACCCGTTCTCATTAGCTTCTCTGATTTCCGGTCGACTGAGATGGTTGTCCATTTCCTTTAGCGACGATCCATCTCTTTCAGTATCACCCCGAACCACGCCACTCTTATCTATGAAGGTTAGACGAACTTGACCTACTTTGCCGAGTCTATCAACGAGAGGGTCAATGTTATCATAGTTAAACTGATCTTTATCAGGGAGTTCTTCAATCAGAAACTCTCTGGTCAGTGCTGCTTGCACCTGTAATGCATTGGTAATGTGGTCACTCAACACTGTTTCGAGAGCTCCACCAAGAAAAAAATAAATTGCAAACAGCACTATTAACACGATGCCTATATAACTAAGAGTCAATTGTGTACGAATATTCATAGGTTAGATTGCGCGGTTTTGTATCATATTCTGTTAGATTGGGCATGTCATTTATTCTGTATGGAGATTAAATGAATATTCAGGTAATCCAATGCCCAAAAATGATCGTAGGGGCTGGGTTTCCCAGACCGCATGTTGCCACCAATTTGTTAAAAGTCCCTTCCGCATATTACCCGATTTAAATCTTAATCTTCATTCAGATTGAAGGTGTTGTAGCACAAACTGTTGTTAGTACCGTTTCCCAGGGAATATGTAGATATAAGGTGATTTTACGCACCATAACTGCTATACTTGCAATAGACGTGAGTTTGATAAATGTAGCGCAAACTTTCCAGTTTGCGAAGATGTGCCACAAACTGCCATTATAATAAAATTGGTTGTGCTACAATTCACGCCTCTTGGATACGAAAATGGCGTGAATGAACGCATCCGAATTGATTTATCAAACTGACGTAATAGAGTTATGTTAGCAGAAGTTTATCACCTACGCAACAATAAACATGATGTCGTATATTATTCATCTAATCTTCGGGCAGGAGACTCCATCCTTTAGGTTGGGGAGGAATGCCCGCTCTTTTTTTCTTGACATAAAGCGTCAAAAATGTTATACTATTTCTATCACGGTAGGGACACATCCAAGCGCGTCGCAAGGCGTGTCTGTCCCTAACCCACCTTGGATGGGGGCTAAAGCCGTGAGCCGTGGAAATCCATGAAAAAGAAAAGGAAAAAGAAACAACATCGCCGCACGTATAAATATCAGATACGTGGACATCCGCAGAATATGCGTCTTGGTAACATGCTTGACGATTTGTGTGATGTTCACAATCACTTTCTCAAACTTGAGAATCGCTATTACCGTATCTACGGTAAATATGCGGGGCGTTTCCGCTTGCAGCCACATTTGACGAAGTTGCTGCAACGCACACATCCGCATTGGACGTGGATACCGCGCGATACTCTTGACGCTGTGATTATCAATCTTCACCGTGGTTTTGAAAGTTTTTTTGATATTCCGGGAATAGGTCGCCCGAAACACAAAAAACGTGGAAAACTGCGTTCTGCGAAGTTTCAATCCGGCTATAAACTTGAAGAAGGTCGCGTCCGTCTCTCTTTTAAGGAATGGGACACACCGACGCAATCCTTCAGGTTCAATAAACGTTGGTTTTCTTTTTACCACCATCGCGACTGGAAAGGTAAAGTGTGCTATATCCAAATCCTTCGCGATGCTGTTGGAACGTATTGGCTTTATGTTGTGACCGATGATGTATCCAAAGGTGTTCTGCCCGCTACAGATGAAAGCGTAGGTGCAGACTTCGGTATGGAAACCTACTTGACGCTCTCGACAGGTGAGAAGATTCGACACCCACAATTTCTGAAACAATCCTTGAACGAACTCCGAACACTTTGCAAGACGTTTAGCCGCAAAGTCAAAGGATCCGGTAACTGGTGGCGTTGCCTGCGCGAAATCTGTCGCTTGTATCGGCAGTGGACATGCCCCGAATGTGGCACAGACCACGATAGAGACGTGAACGCTGCGATAAACATCTTGAGGGCTGCTTGCGATCCCTCTGTGGAGCAGATGTAAGACGTTTCCGCGGAAACGCAAACTGCTACGAAGCACAAGCCCCTGCCTTTAGGCAGTGGGTGCCTTGACTAAGTTAGGTTTCGTTACGCAGAAGCAGCAGCTCCAATATCAACCAAAGTGTTAAGAGCTTTGTGCAACCGGTGATTTATGTCGTTAAGGGATTATACTACACTACAATCAGAACAGACGGATGTGTTGGCATCAACACTTGCAAGACGGGACATGCCGTTTTTACATCAGTTTGAACCGATTGCTGATTTTGAAGAACTCTACACCTTTTCTCAGGAACATCCAACTCCCATTGTATTTACTGAGAATCATCCACCCTGGCATCTTGTATCTGTCGCAGCACGTATCATCGAGGGAATCGCGATCTCCACACATGAAGACTTAAATCCGACTGGCCGGAAAATACTTGCACAGATACTATTGGAACATACAGAATATCTATACACCTTTCATGAAACAGCATCACAGAATGAGAAACTATCGGCTGGGATAGCGTTAGCATTGATGGGTTGTATCTGTGAACCGATACCTCAATCAGAACTCTGGCGACTTACGGGATTCTGTCGAGTTTCTTTAGTACTTGGAGAAGCAGTACCATCCACAGTAGATACACATACCGGACATTTATTGACCACAACTTTCTCACTGGCTAATGCGTTAGATCTTCCAATTCTCAAAACAGCAATTGATCGGTATAATAGTGTCTTAAAGCAGAATCTGACAACTGGGAATGATATTAGGTTTCCTTTAGATTATACAGATTCTGATATTACGGATGCATCTCACAACACAGTATACAATCTTGACAATTTAGTTCATCTGTTAGGGGATCCATCACCCGCCATCTCTTCCACTACGGAATTGGGGATTGCAGCTTACCTTAATCCAGAACACCGTTTCACTGAACAACTAATTACAATGGTTTCTCGTCGGTTCAAATGGATCGTTGATTCGTTCTTCTATCCCGATGGATTTCACAAAGACAAGTCGCTTATTTCCCAAATTGAAGCGATTTCCGATTTCTCAAGATTTCTAAACTTTTATGAGAATGTTAAGCACACCTATCCATTAGCATGCCTTCAAGATATGAAGACCTTGTTGGAAAAACAGGTGGATGCCTGTATCTCTCTGCGTCAACCCGATCTGTCATTTCCATCCATAGGTCAAAATTCACGTTCCAATGCGCATATTACGAAACTTAGTAATAAAAGTCGTATTGATTGGAAAGAATATAAACGCACGGAATTATCTGACGCGATGCCTTATACAGGTTATTATGTTATGCGTGGTGGATCTGAACGTAATGCACAATACCTGTTTTTTGATGGTGGACCTGCTGGAAAAATGGGTTTAAATGAAAAATTGAGCTTTTCACTATATGCAAATGGACGGCAACTGATTACACACAAAAACTCTCGCCACAACAGAAGTACCGACAACACCATATTACTTATTGATGCAAAAAGACAACCCTCCGAACCAGAGATTATACCTGATCCAGATACGCGTTGGATTACGACTACTGCATTCGACTTTGTTGAGGGATGGCACAAAACGACTGATTATCTACATAAACGTTCTATATTCTACATAAAAGGGGCGTATTTCATTCTACATGACCTAATTCTGGGGAATGCGGAACATCAGATAGAGCAGATATTTCATCTCAACACGAACTTACTGCAAGACACCATGCCACATATTGTGGCAGCTAAAGGTCAGACGATAACTCAAAATCCAGAACAAAGTAATTTATTCATCTGTTCTGTTGATCCGACCAACGTAACAATCCTTATGAATGGAAGTCGACTTACATATCAGACACAGTGTCAATTACCGGCGAACATGAATGTCGTCCTGTTCCCATTAGAAACCGAGGCAGATAAACATCCGTTAGTTAAAACACTCTCAGTAGAAACAGATGCGGATGTATTGGCAAGTGGTTTCACTGTCATATCAGATTACGGAACAGATGTATATCTGATTTCTGATGACGGTTACGCGAATATGTCAACCAAGGTAAGAGAGGAAACAGTAGAGTTCATAGGTGAATACCTGTTTTTACGTGGTGAACATTTCGTGATGCTTAACGGAAGGTATCTAAAAGTTGGACCAAAAGTTCTTCTTGACTTAGATGAACCACGTGAATACTAT
>VXOP01000076.1 GCA_009839975.1 Candidatus Poribacteria bacterium | reverse complement strand
CTTCTAAGGCAGCGTCAATATCAATCTTTTTGAACATAGGTCCATACGCCAATTCAAGATAAGGTTTAATTTCTGTGTTACCATTATTTTTCCGACAAATGTACAACGACTCTGGTGAAATTAAATCAGGCAATAATGGAGAGTGTGTTGTTACTACAAATTGTATATCTCTGAGTCTTGCTCTAGTTTCCAAATATTCAGCAATTAGACTAATTCTGCGTGGATGAATCCCATTTTCTGGTTCCTCAAACCCAACTAATGATGGTTTTTCTTTAGCACCACTAAGAGCCAACAGTCCTAATATGCGGAGGGTGCCTTCTGATAAGACCCGTGAAGAAATGTGTTTTTCGCCTTCACGAATGTCTAATTCAACCTCACCTAATTCATTAACACTTACATCTATACCAGTGATTGATGGAATCATGGTATGCAGTGATTTCTCAACTGCTTCAAATTGTCGTTTGTTAAGAGCCTTTAGCGTATTGAGAAAAGCTGCAAGATTCTCTCCCATTGATCCAATATCATGAACAGCCTTGACTGGATTAGGTAACCGCATTTGCTCTCTCGGTTCAAGGTAAAAAGTGAGCCAGTTACTCAACTCCTGTTGCATAGCAGTCAAATGTGGGTAATGTGGAGGATAGTGCGACCTTGAGAGTATACTAAAATCAAGATAACGTTCATAGTAAAGTGGATGTGACTGTCCTTCCATGCGCAGATGTAACCGATTTTCTTTTTGTTCTAAGAATGGTTTCCTGCTTTTTTTTCTTGCCCTTTTTTACTGAGTGCAGCAAGGTACTCATCTGCAACACATAAAATCCCTTGTTTTGGGTGCATCTCAATTTGAATTCGGTATCGTAGATATTCCTCACTGACAGGAAAACGCCGTGTAGCAACATTTCCTTTATTAACTTTTGAATCCTTAATGGTTGTATCCTTTATTTCCTGAATTCGTTTATTTACACTTTCAATTATAGTAGGAGAAAGTTCTACATCTACCTCTATACTGAATGACACTTTGTCCATATTTAAGAGACTCTTAATCCCTTCATCTCCAAAAGTGAAAGATTCCAAAGGATGTCCTCGGTAAGGAGGTCTAAAAGCATCTTCCAAGGTTTGAGAAGACGTTATTCGAGATAGCAGTTGCAACACCTCAAGGAAATTGCTTTTGCCTGAAGCATTGGGTCCAAGGATCACTGTAAGAGGTTCAAGATTGAGCTCAAGGTCCACAAGTGATTTATACTTCTGAATTCTAATTCTCTTTAGCATAATATTGCTCCTCTAATAAATAAGCTTAACTGATATTACTCAAAAAATGTCAAATCTTCATAGTTATACCATTTCTAATTGATTTTACCTTTCTGATGGAGTGTAAACTCTTCGCTTGTGCTATTGAAGTGCCATTCTGAGAGTCGGTAATGAAAGAGCATCTAATAGAAATGGTATAATTGGAAATGTTCATTATATTACCTGAACCTACTAATCATCCGTTGAAACATGAGACTGCGTCTCGCGTTGTTCCAGCTGTCTGCGTACCATGAATTCAATATAATCTGCAAGTTTTTCATGTGCACGCATTGCTCGCCAACCGATGACGAACCATAAAATTGTTATAGAGATATTAAACAGAAATGCCAATACAGCAAATATAGTAAATCCACCTATGCCAAAACCCGTAAAATCCATTGTTTTCTCCTTTTAATTGATGTCCTAATCACAAACTGGCGTGAAAGGACGTAATGAAATTGAAGTTTCTCCTGTCGTAATCAATTCAGCGATAAGTTTTCCTGTTATCGGTGCAAGCAAGATACCGTTTTTGAAATGTCCCGTTGCCATGATAACGTTTTCATGTCCTGGTAGATAACCGAGACATGGCCCTTTTTTGTAATATGGACGTAATCCAGACCAAGTCTGCACAAAAGCACTATCTGTCAGTTCAGGTGCGATCAATACGGCGGCATCAATCATCTGTTTGACACCATCAACCGTAGTCGTTTTATCGTAACCGACGTGTTCTACTGTTGCGCCGAGTAGTATCTTACCATCTGTGCGTGGTACGATATAAATACCGAGTCCATCTATTGTGCGTTGAAATAGTGGCGGTATCGTTTCAAGAAGAACGATTTGTCCCTTGACTGGCAAGACTGACATGTGTAGGTCAAGTAGAGTTGTCAGGTTACTTGTCCAACATCCTGCGGCGATGACGAATGTATCGGCATATATCATTTCACCGTTGACAATCGTTGCTACAACTTTTCCATTTTCTCTGACGAATCCAGTGACGGGATTTCCTAACACGAATTTCGCACCGTGTTTGGCTGCACCATTTGCTAATGCAGTGACCATTTTTGGGTTGCGAACATGTCCATCTTCAGGGAATAGCACAGCACCTGCAATTGATTCTGAAATAGCAGGTTCTAACTCCCGTGCTTGTTTTGAAGTAAGAACTTCCGCAGAGAAACCCCGGTTAACTCTTCGTTCTGCTAATCCGATCAGACCTGCTGCTTCAGTTTCGTCAAAATAGACTGAGAGTGTACCGGAGCGTATGAATTCTATGTCAATATCCGTTTCTGACTTTAGTTCCTCAGATAGTGATGGATACAATGCAAGACTTTCTCGGCATAGCATAGGATAAGGTTCATGCGTTGATGCGTGAGATGTGAGTATACCAGCCCCAGCCCAAGATGCTTCTGTACCGACTCGTGCTGCTTTCTCAATCAAGATTACATCAATTTGCCTTTTTGAGAGTTGATATGCAATTGCACATCCTATTATGCCGCCACCGATAATTACTACATCTGCACGATTCTGTTTCAATATCTGCTCCATCTTTTATACTTGACTTGTTCACTTGAATAGTTTATCATGATGTATGTAATTTGTCAATTTGACGTTATAACTATCCGTATAAAAGTAAATGATAGACAAAAGGTAAAGGTTTTTGAATGACACTTGGGAAGGTTACTGGGACGGTCGTAGCAACACAAAAAGATGAGAAGCTTGTTGGTAGTAAATTACTGATTGTCCAAGATGTAAATTTAGATGGTGAATTAGATCGCAAATACACAGTTGCAGTGGATGCTGTTGGTGCTGGAATAGGTGAGATTGTGTTGGTTGCGACTGGTAGTTCAGCGCGTCAGACACATGTAACCAGCAACAAACCGGTTGATGGTGTTGTGATGGCAATCGTTGATACCATTGAGGTTTGTGGTGAAGTCCGCTACATGAAATAGAGAGTACGACTGAAATGGAACAGACGCAATTGTTCCGGGAAAAAGCAGTCGATGATGAACTGCCGTTTAAACTGGAGTTAATCAAGCAGATAGGATGGTTGGTGCGACTTCGCTGGATTGCAATCGGTGGTGTTTTTTTCACTGTGACGATTGCGAATTTAGTTGGGGATATAATTTCGCGCCCTATTCCGTTATATATCATTGCTGCACTGATGGTGCTGTATAACTTTGAACCTCAGATGTATCGTAAAGCACCTGAGCAGCAGCGGCTGAGCTCAATTAGACGTCAAGCCTGTATTCACATTATCCTTGATCTATTTTCATTAACTGCACTCATCCACTTCAGCGGTGGTGTTGAAAATCCTTTTATATTTTATTTCGTATTTCACTTAATTATTGCGAGCATAATCCTATCGAAACGCGTCAGTTATATCTTGGCGGCGTTGAATACAGTTCTCCTCAGTTCACTCATTTTTCTTGAGTATTTTGAGATTATACCCCATTACTCTCTAAAGGTCTTTCTACCCGATGGTTTATGGCGGAATCAAGTTTATATATTTGGTGTGCTTTTCGTCTTTACCAGTACACTTTTCTTTTCTGTATATTTGGCAACGACTATCACACAGACTGCAAGAGAACGCGAAGCAGATAGAAAGCGGATGGAACAGCAGCTTATCTTTTCAGAAAAGATGGCAACCATTGGTGAATTGGCTGCTGGGGTTGCACATGAGATAAACAATCCTCTTGATGGTCTCTTAAACTGTATTCTCCGTATACAGCGGGATCCTGCAAATATAAAACAGACACAGGAATACCTCGATTTAATGGAAGAAGCAATCAGACGTATTGAGGCAACGATTGGTAAGCTATTAGATTTTTCAAGACCGCATGAACTCTTACTCACAGCTGTCAATATTAATGAAGTTGTTAATGAAACAATTGGGTTGCTTGAATACGGTGCCTTGGAGAAAGGCATACACATTGAGACTGACTTTCAGGAACAGATCGCACGGCTTCACGGTGACAAACATCTATTGGAACAGGTCATCCTCAATCTTTCGTTGAACGCAATTACGGCAATGCCTAAAGGGGGAAAGCTCCGATTTGAGACGGGGGAGATGAGTTTAGACCCGTTAATAAGACAACCGATTGTGTTTGTGAAGGTCATTGATACAGGTATCGGTATCTCTGCATCTGTTCAAGACAGGATTTTTGATCCATTTTATACGACACAGATCATGGAGAAAGGTACTGGATTAGGTCTGTCAGTATCTGACAGAATTGTAAGACAACATCAAGGTGTCATTGAAGTAGAGAGTGAAGAAGGTAAAGGGTCGACATTTACGGTAAAATTGCCAATTGCACGTGTACATAAACAGGAGGTGTAACATGAAAGTGCTTGTTGTTGATGATGAAAAACTGAAACGCATGACGTTAAGGGATGATCTGCGCGAATCTGGTTATGATGTCATAGCGGTAGAATCGCCTCTAATAGGTCTCCAACTCTTACAGCAGGAAGCTTATGATGTGTTAGTAACAGATTTGCGAATGCCGCAAATGCACGGTATTGACTTCCTGAAACGGGTGAAGAAAGAACATCCACATATTACTGTAATTGTCATGACAGCTTATGCCAGTGTTGAGACAGCGGTTGAAGCACTGAGATTCGGTGCATATAATTATATCAAAAAACCATTTTCAAGTGATGCGTTGATCGCTATGCTGGAAAAACTGAAAGCCTTGAAGGGCAAAACGTCATTAGAGATGTCGTCACAATCGTCTGTACAAGCGAGTGTAAGAAATCATGAGTCCTCACTTTACCATACACTCATCGGAAAGAGTCAACAGATACAGGAGATATTTGATCAGGTACCGAAAATAGCTGCTGCGGACAGCAACGTAATGATATACGGAGAAGAGGGAACAGGTAAATCCCTACTGGCAAAAACGATACATCTTCAAAGCTCGCGAAAGCATGCGCCTTATGTAAGTCTAAATTGCTACGGTCTGAATGCCGATGCTGTTGAATTAGAATTGTTTGGAGATGATTCTCGGCAAGGAAAACTACAGTTATCAACGGATGGTACACTTTTTATTGCGAATGTAGACACAATTCCCATTTCTTTACAAGCGAAACTCTTAGCTGCTTTAGAGGATAGGTCGTTAGCAGTACAATCTGAGGAAGAGACTCTTGCAATTGATGTACGTATTATTTCAACGAGTCGTGAGAATCTTAAGGATCGGACCAGAAGTGGTGAGTTCCTTGAGGATCTCTATTATCAATTGAATGTCATTCCTCTGTATTTGCCGCCACTTCGTGAAAGGAAAGGAGATATTCCGATGCTCATCAACCATTTTATTGATATATTCTCATCTAACCAACCTGTCCGTATCCAACCTGAAGCGGTTAGGGTCCTCACAGAGTATTCGTGGCCCGGTAATGTCAGCGAACTTGAGAATATCATTGAAAGGTTGGTTGGGGTTAACCGTGGTACAGACATTACGGCTGAAGAGATTCCTATTGAATATAAGTTGCCTACTTCTCAGAAATTTGATGACACGCCAAGTCTGACCTCTTTTCATGAGATAATTAAGACGACAGAGAGAGAATTGATTGCTTGGGCAATGCGGAAGACAAAAGGCAACAAGACACAAGCAGCACGTTTGCTTTCTATGAAGCCTTCAACTTTTCGTGATACACTTGCCAAACACATTCAACATATCACCTTGGAAGATTGACAGTCCTTTAGAACACAATAAACTTAATACCTAAATATGCGTCTTATCCAATAGCAGATTTTATCTACAGATTTAATTCAATAAGTGT